>JACFNM010000015.1 GCA_019454915.1 Chitinophagaceae bacterium | reverse complement strand
GCTATTCTTTGCGTCTTGTTTTCCTGGATGGTGCGGATACGTTTGGCTTTGATATATATTTGGTCAACAATGGAAATGGTTCTTAACACCCGCCAGGAAGTACCGTAGTCTGCTGTTTTTTTTAAGAAGATATCCCTGCATCCGTTTACTGCTTCGTCGTATTGTTGATTGGTATCCATTATAAAAGTGCTGATTTAAAAAACGATCAAGTATTTTTGTTTCCCGCCGGAATTTCAAAAATAGTTCAAAACCCGATAATGTACACGTTAAACTGCCGAGGCAAATTATTGATGCTGGATCGCCCGTGGGTCATGGGTGTTATTAATATCACCCCGGATTCTTTTTATGAAGGTAGCCGGAGGCAGCACCTGGAAGATGTGATGAAAGCGGCCGGAGAAATGATCAATTGCGGAGCACAAATCATTGATATAGGTGGCCAAAGCACCCGGCCGGGCAGCCGGAGAATCAGCTCGCAGGAAGAGATAGACAGAACCGTTCCGGCAATCGAGCAAATTCTCGGCCTGTATCCCGAAGCACTCATTTCTATTGATACCTACTCATCCTCAGTAGCGGAAGCTGCCGTGCAGGCGGGGGCGGCTATCGTAAATGATATCAGCAGCGGGGATATGGATGTGGATATCATTTCTGTGGTTGCCCGTCTTAAGACACCCTATATCTGTATGCACATGCAGGGAACCCCGGATAATATGCAGGATAATCCGCGGTATGAAAACGTTACGCTGGCTGTGCTGGACTATTTAATTGCAAAGACAGAACAGTGCCGGAAAGCCGGTATTCATGATGTTATCATTGATCCGGGTTTTGGTTTTGGGAAAACAATCGCACATAATTTCACGTTGCTGAAAGAACTTTCTGCTCTCCGGATTATTGATCGCCCGCTAATGGTTGGGCTTTCACGGAAATCAACTATCTATAAAACACTTCACACCACACCCGAAGAAGCATTGAATGGCACAACGGTTTTGAATACCATTGCTTTGATGAACGGAGCAAATATTTTGCGGGTACACGATGTAAAGGAAGCAAAAGAAGTGATAGACCTCTTTTGGACTTATAAAAAAGCTGATCACAAAAAAGACCGGAATGAATAATCACTCCTGTCTTTTTTTAATTTTTTTACCGGTGAATACCCTCCGGTAATCGTCTCTACGGCTTTGTGCTTGGATCTGTGACGTCCAGCACTTCTATTTCAAAAATAAGATTTGTGTTGGGTTTAATTTTTCCTGAGCCCATGGATCCATATCCTAAAACAGAAGGTATAAATAATCTTCCTTTGGCTCCCTTACCCATTAGCCTTAATCCATCATCGAATCCCTGGATGGCGCCGCCGGCGCCGATAGTAAGAGTGAACGGCTCTGTATGATGGAAAGAAGAATCAACATTGCTGTCGAAGGCTTCTCCGTCTAAGAATCTTCCGGTGTATTTTACGGAAATCCTTTGTCCTTCTTTGGCAGGTTCGCCTCCGGGTTGTTCAATTTCCACATAAGTACCCTTTTCGGTCTTCGTAGCTTTGATGTTGTGTTCCTTAATATATTGCTGTAACACTTCGTCGTCTTTTGCTTTTTGAGCGATGGAACGAATGGAATCTTCTTCCTGGAATTTTTTCATTTCCCTCGCGAAGTCTTCCTGTGCGCTGTCCGCTTTCAGAATGTCGAGGATTTTGAAGGTCGTTACCAGGTATTCTCCTTTACTAAATCCGGGAGGCATCATGCCCATTCCACCCTTAAATACACTGTCGGTAAGAATACGGGTAACCAGGCTGTCTCCCTTTCTCACCTGGCGGAATATGCTGAAGTACTCAGGAGGCAATTGCATGCTGTCCACCGGCTGGTATTGGGGAGGCTGCGTGTAAGTGTTTTTCATCACGGAGTCTTTGTAGCGCTGTTCAAAATGAAACTTCATCACATCTCCATAGTGAATGGTGTCACCTTTGCCGTTCGTAATGATTTTATATTCCATTCCGCTGGCGGTCTTTTTGTAAGGTACACCGCCTCCTCCTGCGCAGGAAACTAACCCGAAACCTACTGTCACAACGGATACTATCCAGATTATCTTTTTCATGTTTTGTTTTTATTGTAATTGTGATGCGTTTTCTATCATGGCTTTCTTAAACTTCTGTACTGTTTCCCGGAGAGAGTCGGCGCTCCTTCCACCGGAGGCGTTGAAATGACCACCCCCGTTGAAGTATTTTCTCGCAAAAGTATTTACGTCAATCTTCCCCTTGCTTCTGAACGACCATTTCCTCTCTTCATCCCGATCTATAACCAGGCCGGATAACCTGATCCCCTGGATGGTTAGAGGATAATTCACTAAGCCTTCTGTGTCACCGGTTCTGATATTAAATTTTATCAGGTCTGATTTGGGGATGGCAATTAATGCCGTATTGTATTCATATAACACTTCCATCCGATGCAATAGAATGTGCCCGATGAACTTCAGCCTGTCTTCCAGGAAGTTATCATAGAGATATTCATGTACCGCAGTATGGTTCAAACCCCGCTGCAGCAAATCGGCAGCCATCCGGTGTACGGCCGGAGAGGTGGAGGGGAACCGGAACGAACCGGTATCGCCGATGATACCTGCATACAGACAGGCAGCCACGTCTGTATTGATCAGTGATTCATGACCAGAATCTACGATGAAATCATAAATCATTTCGGAAGTGGAGCTCTTGGATGTCAGACTGATGCCGTAATCAAAAGATGCTGTTTCGGGCTCTTCGTGATGATCTATTAGTATTTTCAAACATTTGATCTCCGCCAGTTTAGCCGCCATGTGTTTTGTCCGGTGTAAAGCATTAAAATCCAGGCAAAACAGCCATTCGGTATCGTCCAAAAACTTGTTTCCTTTTTCCCTGGCCGATTCATAATCTATAACGGCTTTGGCGCCGGGCATCCATTTCAGAAATTCGGGCCAATTAGTAGGAGAGATGACCGTTACCTGATGACCTAATTGTGTAAGTACGTTAGCCAGGGCGAGAGATGAACCCATTGCATCGGGATCGGGCTTTTGATGCATTGTTACCACCACTTTGCGGGGCTGGCTTAACAAAGAATAGATCTCCTGAATCGGTTTCATACGAAGGCGCAAAAATCAACTTTAATCACCATTCAGTCAAATCTTTTTTCGGAATTGCCGTCAGTCGTTTAAAAATGAGGAAAGTGTTATTCCGTTTGAAAGAGACGAAACCACTACCTTTGCGAACCAAAAAGAAAAATATGAGCAATATTACTTTTACCATGATTAAACCGGATGCCTTTGCTAATGGCCATTCGGGAGCTATCTTAGATAAGATTATTAAGGCGGGATTTCGCATAGTGGCACTAAAGCTGACCTCTCTCTCCAAAGAAAAAGCAGGCGCCTTTTACGCGGTACACCAGGGACGCCCTTTTTATGATGAATTGGTGGAATTTATGAGCAGTGGTCCCATCATTGCTGCGATTCTGGAGAAAAGCAATGCCGTAGAGGATTTCCGAAAACTTATCGGGGCGACCGATCCGGCAAAAGCCGATGCAGGTACAATACGGAAACTATTTGCTGAGAACGTAGGCAGAAATGCAATTCACGGCAGCGATAGCGACGAGAATGCGCAAATAGAAGGCGGATTTTTCTTTAGCAGCCTGGAAAGATATTAGAACTGGCGCTTTAACGCTCTTTTTTTGAATAATTTATCCCTAACCCTTTTGTTTTTTATTTTTGGCATAATCTTAGATGTATTAATATCATCTTTCTCAAGGGTTTAGGGTTGAAACTAAAGGGGGCTCATTTCCATGAGCCTCAAGTTTTTTATAGGATACCCCAAACAGGGTAAGGGCGCCACAGCATCTCAATTCTTTCCGGTATAACGAAAATGCGAAGTATCGTTCGTTCTGCTTTGTTCAGAGCTTAGGTGGGGATTGGGTTTAGGGAATGCGACGCTGACCATGTTGGCATCGGCGCCAAAGACGAGACTAACTTTCAATAATTCGAACAAAACAAATACCGCCTTTAAAGACGAACTCAGGCTTTTGCGGTTTGGCCGGGCGTACTGCGCTTGTTTTTCCTCAACCACCAAAAGAGTGCTATACCCGCTACTACCAGCAGGGTAGAAATAATTTCCGCCTGGGTGGGATGGAATCCGAAAATGTCATATTTCGTGTTCACGCGTATCTTCTCCACAAAGAACCGCTCGATACCATTGAGAATGAAATAAACGGCAAACAACTGACCCGGAATCAATAATTTTTTCCGCAACACCATGAGAACCAGGAAGAGGAGGGCACAAGTAATAATTTCATACAGGGGCGTCGGAAATACGGGAACGGGTAAAGCGTTGCAGTGATCTCCTTCACAATTCGCCATTTTAAAACCCTGTTCGTTAACGTTATGCGGATAAGCATAGGCTATCATCCAGGTAGGGAAAAAAGAAGGGGCTTTAACTGATATGCGGGGAATACTGTCGGAGCCGAATTCACTGAGATAGTAAGTTTTGTGAGTTTCGAGGACTTTTTCCACTTCACCCGGTTTGGCCAACACAGATTTACCCGAATCAGTCGTAATGTAAGCACTGTTCAATATCCCCCAGTCCCCATCTCCACTAACCTGGCATCCCAGCCTTCCGATAGCATAAGCCAACATCAGCGCCGGCGCCACGCAGTCGGCGAGATGCCGAATACTGATTTTCTTTTTCCGGGCATACCATACTATGGCAATGGTAGCGCAAATCAATCCGCCATAAAACGTCAGCCCACTGGGAGACAATAAGTTTTCGATGGGGTTTTGAATAAACCGGTCCCAGTTTTCAAAATTATCAAAGAGTTTGGCGCCAATGAAACCGAAGACCGCAGCATAAATAGTAATATCTCCCACGCGTTCATGCGGCCATATTCTTATCTTTCTCTTCTCCGGCTTAGCCAGTTTTTGTTTTGCTTTCTCCCGGTATTTAAGTGCAGCAAACAGCGCTGCCAGCAGAATACCACCTCCCAAACTACCTCTGCCCGAGAAAATATAATCCTGCGGAGCAATCTGCTCATTATTGAGGAAGATACCCAGCGCTTTATATCCCACCAGAAATCCCAGCAGCGCATTAATTAATAATTCTTGAAAAGAGGCCGGTTTCCCGATAATAACATTTTCTTCCACGGGAAAAAGCAACCCCTCCCTCTCTTTTCGCTTCAACTCTAACGTGAGTACGATAGCAGCGAGAATAAAGGCAATGGCAACAAAAAAACCGAAAGAATTAACAAATTTAGTCCAGGCCCAGGGCTCAACTCCAAAAGTATCTTTAAGAAAAAAATATAGATTGGGATACATACGCTGCCATTAAATGAGGCACAATGTTACTTTAAAAATATGGTTTGGTAAGCAAATCCATTAGAATTTAAGCGACAATAGAAAGAGCTGACCCGCTTTTCTTCTTTCGCCCGAAGCGTCCGCACACAAAAAATCCCGCTCGTAAAGAACGGGATTATCGTTTCATCGTCGGGAAAAGTCTTAATTACAATGCTCGTCAAAAGCAGCCATCAGTCCGTTGGCTACCATTTGAGTGGAGCTGCTTTCGATTTGGTGGCGTTCCACAAAATGCACCAGTTCTCCGTTTTTAAAAAGAGCAATGGACGGAGAGGAAGGCGGATAGGGCAGGAGGCGTTCTCTCAGGTGTTCAACTGCCTCTACATCAAAGCCGGCAAAACTTGTGGTGAGGTGATCCGGTTTCTTAGCTGCGTTTGCTACCGCCATTAAAACAGCCGGCCTGGCTCTTCCGGCGGCACAGCCGCATACCGAGTTAATCATCACTAAGGTGGTACCCTCGTTCTTTAAGGCATCTTCTACCTCCTGACGTGTCAGCAACTCACTGAAGCCATTTTCCGTTAACTCTTCCTTCATCGGGATAACTATTTCTTCGGGATACATTGTTATGTTATTTTGGAATGATAAAAATGGATAAGTCGCAAATTTAGGTAATTCTTTCTTTCTGACCTGATATGTCATCATGTCGTTATCGAATGAGTTTATGTGTCATTTCGTCTTATTGTTTTGAATTTTAGGTCCGGTTTCTGAAAATAATGCACCTTTTTCGGGATGGAATACAGTTTGATGATACAGAATAGACTAATAAATCAATTAAAAACAATTAAAACGTATAGACTATGACACTCGTAAAAGTAAACGGATCACCCGCAAAAAGAACTTATAATAACTTTTTTGACGAATGGTTAAATGAATGGACCAATTTCGGCAGGGATGACAAGATGGAACAATATTACCAGGTTCCTGTAAACATTCATGAAACCAAAGATGCTTATCATCTTGAAGTAAAAACTCCCGGACTGAAAAAAGAAGATATTAAGATTAACATCGAGGATGGATTGCTGACTATTTCGTATGAGCAAAAGGAAGAAACGAAAAGCGAGGATTATAAAACGGTGAGAAGAGAATTTAAATACCACAGTTTCAAGAGAAGTTTCACGTTGAGTGATAAGATAGACGCTGAGCATATTCAGGGAAAGTACGAGGATGGAATTCTGAAAGTGCTGGTACCAAAGAAAGCAGAAGCTCAGGTGGCAAGCAAGCAAATTGAAATCCAGTAATTGTATGCTGAAAAGGTTTTTATTAACAGAGATAATTTAAGGCATACATTGGTTTTGGGAAGGCTGGCTGGAAATAGCCAGCCTTTTTGATAATCTTAACATTTACGGGGCGTTATTAACCTTTCAATTTGACAATTGGTCTGTACTTTTAAAAATGTAAAAAATAAAGCAGTAGTTTTGTATTTATTAAATTTCATAACCCTTTTAAAAACCGGCAAGTTGATTTACAAGAAGTTTGCACTATTACTGTTATTCACTGGCTTATTTTTATCAACTTTTTCGCAGGTTTCAGACTCCCTTAAAGCGGAGACGATTAAGACGGATACACTCAAGCCTGAGGTGGATTCAGTTTTCGTTCCGATTCCACAGGAAGACACAGTGCTGAGAATAAGAAATTTAAATCCTTATTTCACGTTGCATGTTGACTCAACATTATTATATAAATTAGAGATAAACCGTGACCAGTCTCAATATTACTGGTTTATTAAAAACTCACCGGTAGGTCTTAAAATTGATCGAAATACCGGGCTATTGACTTTTAAGGCAGATAAGGCATTCTTCCTTTCCGGCAGACTCAAGTATGATGTAGATTATAACGTGGACCTGGGTGTGCAGAATCTCGATAATCCCAAAGACAGGATTGATACTTCTTTTACCATCATGTTTTTTAACACGGAAATTATCCCTTCGAAGATCAAGCCGAGCGTCAACAATATTTTATATGTAGATGAAGGAGACAGTATTAGTTTTAAAGTGTTGTGTGAAGATGGAAGTTTCCCCATTCAAAACATTACCATGACCAGTAACTACGCGATTAAAACACTGGGAACCGTTACCAAATGTGGTGATGAATTCAGGTGGTCGCCTCCCTTTGGTTTTGTTAAAGCCAATGATCCGAATAAGCAGCGGGAAGTCATCGTAAACTTCGTAGGCGCTAATAAGTTTAATGTCAGAGACACGGCTACTATTAAAATAATCGTAAAGGAAAATATCAATTACCCGCAAAAGGTGCTTGAGTACAACGAGTTGGTCAGGAGTATTCAAAATTACTCCAACCGCTTAAAAGCTACGTTCATGGAGCTGGATAAGAAGGTAAAATCCACACAGGGCGCCCGGACAACTTTTGATCTTACCTCCGCAGCTTCTTCATTGGGTGGAACGGTATTTTCATCGCTGCCTACAGATGGGCAGAAAACAGCAGGGAAAATATTGCCGAGCGTGGGTGTGGCGCTTGTGCCCGTCAAGGAATCGGTATCTCCGGTTAAAAAGGAAGAACAGAACTCTGCCACCCTGGTTCGCAACAGTATCAAGCGCCTGGAATATATGGTACAAAATAATAAGCTGGTGGGAGAAAAAGATCCGGAGTTGATTAATAAAACAACAAAATTGAGAGACGAGTTGAAACAGATTCAAATCCAGCTCATCGAAGTACCTATTGTTGAATTTGGAGATTCTCCGGAAGAATTGGATAAATACTTTAATAACCCTAAAGTAGCCAAGAAATACCGGATGCGGAAGTCGTAATCTGTGTTTACATGATAAGCACCCGTTTCGCTGACAGAACCCGATTTTAATTGAGTTTTATCTCCAGTAATTTGGGCCACAATTTACCGGTAACAAACATGTGGTTGGTGGAAGAGTCCCAGGCAATTCCATTTAAAACAGCTCCTTTCTGTACAGCCTCCCGGTCGTAATTGATATTGGCAAACTTCTTAAGTGCACCGGTAAAATCAAGCACGCCCACAACGCGACCCGAGGAAGGGTCTATCTTCAAAATATAATTGGTTTCCCACTGATTGGCATAGATATACCCATCAATGTATTCCAGCTCATTAAGGTTATTTACCGGTCCAAGGTGATTATAGGCAGATACTGTTTTGATCAGTTGGAAATCGCCGGGATGAACAAAGTATAACTTATCGGTTCCGTCGCTGATTATCAGATGGGTATTGTCATGGGTGATTCCCCACCCTTCTCTGTTCCAATACACGGTTCTGATTTTTTTTAAATCTTTCAGTGTATAAACCAACGCAACGTGATCCTGCCAGGTAAGCTGATACAAAGTGTCATTCAATATGGTAATTCCCTCACCAAAAAGGCTGGGATCTATGTCTGTTTTCTTTTCAATACCGCCCGTTTGGTAATCAACCATACGAACGGATGAGGCGCCTTTTTGCCCGGTGCCTTCATATATTTTACCGTTGTAAAATACCAATCCCTGGGTGAAGGCCGATGTGTCATGGGGATAGATATTGAGGAGTGAATAACTCACCTGGGCGGGTGGCGGTGTGGCGTTTACCGTATGCTCATCTTTGTTACCTGATGAGTTGCTGTTGTTGCATGAACTCAAAAACCAAAAACAAAAAATACCGTAAACAATTCTTTTTATCATATCATAATCAATTGGCGCAAAAATAAAGTATTGGATAGGATGTCAATTCCAATACCGGCTATTTTTATCGTCTTTAACAGTCGAATAGTCGAAAACCATGGTAATAAATTGCATTTGAGGGAGATATTGGATTACTTTGCCCTTAGAAAGACCAACGCAAAACGCTGCATCAGTTCAAATCCTGCAATATCCCTCTTCCGATATCCACTCCTGGTTAGATTCGAAGAACCACACTATCCTAAGTCCTTGAATAACACAGGAAACCATTGTCTTTAAATTTGATATCATCGTGAAAAGCTGATTAAAAAAATCAGCCGATGAAATTTTTTTTACTCCTTTTTGTATCCCTGGGCAGTATAGTTCAGGTTGTTGCGCAGCGAGCCTGTGGTACGGGAGCATACTGGCAAACCTTGTTAAAACAGGATCCCGAAATGCGAGCGCGCTATACCCGGATTGAAGGCGCAGCAGATGAGTTGTTGCCCGTTTCCAAAAAGTCTCAGGAAACCGGGATTGCAGAAGCGCCCGTTATTACGATTCCGGTGGTAATACACGTTTTATACCAAACGGCGGAGCAGAACATCAGCGATGGCCGGATTCAGTCGCAGCTGAAAATTTTAAATGACGATTTTAGAAAACGAAACAGCGATACTTCATTAATTCCTGCGGCGTTCGCTTCACTTTCCGCCGATTGCGGTATTCAGTTTGAGCTGGCTAAGCAGGATCCTGAAGGGCGCCCTACTACCGGGATCATTAGAAAAAGAACGGATCAGGTGAGTTGGCAGCAGGACGATAAAATGAAATTTTCGGCTTCGGGGGGTAATGATGCCTGGGATAGTCGCTATTACCTCAATATTTGGGTTTGCAATCTCAACCGGAGCTTATTAGGTTATGCCACTTTCCCCGGAGCAGCTCCTGAAAAGGACGGCGTGGTGATCCGAACGGATGTTTTCGGTATTTCAGGAAGTCAAAGCAGTTCATACAGCAGGGGGCGGACAACCACCCATGAAGTAGGTCACTGGTTGAACCTAAAACATCTCTGGGGTGATGCAGACTGCGGTGATGATGGAGTGGAGGATACCCCTCCGCAAAAGACTTTTAACAGCGGTTGCCCCTCTTTTCCCCACGTGAGCCCTAACAGTTGTAATCCGTTGCCGTCAGGCGATATGTTCATGAACTTCATGGATTTTTCTGATGACGCCTGTTTACACATGTTCACTTTTGGTCAAAGACAAAGGATACAACAGCTGTTCCTTCCCGCTGGTCCAAGGGCGTCATTTTTACAATCTGCCGCTTTAGATGAGCCGTGGAACTTTACGGATGTTCCTGTAAATGAAAACAACGCCGCCCGCTCTCTCCTGAATGTCTTCCCTAATCCCGCTTCGGAGCAAATTACACTGCGATCAGCCGATCGCCACATATTGAAGGAGGGTGCTTATTCCATCTATGACTTTACCGGAAGGCTGGTGATCTCGGGCTTTGTCACGGATAGCAGGTATATCCGTATTCATCGGCTGAAAAGCGGCATTTATCTTATTCGGATACAAAGCAGTAGCAATTCGCTGAGCGCAAAGTTTATAAAAGAATAAATCTTTTCGCCGGTCTGATGTGAGTGATTATTTTGTACCCGGAATAAAGATTCGGATGGTATCCTTTTCTCCATCTGTGCCTTCATCAATATAGATGATATCTGTACCATCCCGGCTTCGGCGCTCCAATGTTTTCTTAATAGAAGAAAGTAAACTCTTTTTTGGAGTATCCTTTTGCCGCTTCTTTTTTTCTTCAACCGGGGTAGTGATTTCAACATCTTCCCGCTGATCCGCTTTCTTTTCATCCACTTTTATATCGGCTGGTTCTGCAGGGATGATTTTCTTTTCTGCGGGTTCTTTTTCATCTGGTGTGATTACGAAAGGCAGATACTTTACATCATCCTCTGCTTTTGCCTCGCTTTTCGTTTCTGCTTTCACTTCTTCCTTGGTTAGCTCCTTCACTTCTTTCTTTGAAGGTTTGGCGCTCTCTTTATTGTCTGCCTTACCGATAACTTCTTTTATCACAAAGGGCTCGTTGCTTTTTACTTCGGATTTAGCGGAAACGGTGTTAGTTTTTTTCTCTTCCGATACGGTCTTTACCGGTTCCTGTTTTTGCGGGATATCTTTTGTCGCCTTTTTTCTATCTGTTTCGGGAGCGCTTTGTGATTTGACGGTCTTTTTGATTTCCGGGCCGGGTTCTGCATTAATCTCTTCCGTTGTTGTTTGCGCTTTCTTTTCTTCCAAAGCGGGTTCCTTAACTTCTGTTGATGGCGTTGCCGCTGCGGGAGACGCAACGGTTTTTGACTTGGTGTGAGCGCGCTCTTCTGATTTTTTATTAGCCGGGATCTCTTCCGTTTTCTCTGTAACCGGTGCTGGAGTTACGTCACTTTTGTCTTCTTTTTTGTTTGCTCCCTCAACCAATGCGAGGGCTCGCTTTTGTTTGTCTTCTTCCGAAAGCACAGGTACAGGTTCTTTCTTTTCAATAATGACCAGCTTTTGCCGGATGGTGGGGTCGTTCACGGCACCGGCGAGCATCGTGGAAAAGGGATCATCACTGACGATACCGGTAACCGATTCGGAAACTTCTTTCTGGACTTCCTTTGGTTTAACGGTCACGCCCCTGATCTCACTCTTCTTATCGAGGGAGACCAGCGTGATATTGTTCTTTCCCTTATCCAGCAATACAAACCCGAGGTCTTCCTTATTGACATTAAAATGAAAACTCCATTCCGCCGGCTTCGATTCGGGTACGCCAATAACGACTTCATAACTACCGGTTGTCAGTTGAGGAATAACGAGGTAGCCGTTTCCCGAAGACTGAAAAGTAGTGGACCCCGTACGGGCATAGAAAGGCTGGTGATTCTGCGACTGAATAAATACATAAAACTGCTCCTGGCAAAAACCCTGGTTAGCCAGTAAACAAAGTCCCAAAATAAAGACTAGTTTCCGCAGTTCATTCATGTAGACTAATAGATTTTCTTTTGTGGCCTGGCTAAGCTAAGTATATACCTGTAAACCCCTACACACCCGTAGCAAAACTACAGCAAAAGATGAAACAGCCATTATTTAAGTTTCTGCCTTATTTTTAATAAGTCCACTGTTACAGCAGCTTTCTAATAAGGGTTTTCTATTTTTACTAATCGTAATAAATGTTACTATTATTGTGTTAATATTAATACAATGTAAACCATAACCTCGATTTTGGGGTTAACCATCGTTTATCTTAGCAATTTACAATATCATATATGCAAAATATAAGATTGAGACACCTGTTTATTTTTCGAGTTTCCCGGCGCCTTAAGGGATTGATCGTAATTCCCGTTATTGCCTTCTCTCCATATATATTAACTGCTCAGTCGACAGATGAGGCCGGCTCAGACCGGGGAGTTTACCAGGCGGCAGCGGAAAAGGTCAACGATTTAGTGCATACCAAACTCGAGGCCCGGTTTGATTATGATAAATCCTATCTTCTGGGAAAAGCCTGGCTTACTCTCAAACCCCATTTTTATAATACGGATTCACTTATACTTGATGCAAAGGGTATGGAAGTGAAGGCTGTGGGCATCGTGACCAAGACGGTGACCAAACCTTTAAAATATATTTATGACGGCAAACAAATAAGAATCAAGCTGGACAAAACCTACAAAAGTACTGATCAGTACAAGGTGTATATTGACTATGTTGCTAAGCCCAATGATCTGGAAGGCGGAGGCAGTGAGGCTATCCGCGATGATAAAGGATTGTACTTTATTAACCCGAAGGGGGAGGAGAAGGACAAGCCGACCCAGGTATGGACTCAGGGTGAAACCGAAAGCACTTCGGTGTGGTTACCTACTATTGATAAGCCCAATCAGAAGTCCACGCAGGAATTCTTTCTCGTGGTGCCGTCAAAATATGTTACGCTGAGCAACGGCTTGCTGTTACAGCAGCAGAAAAATGCCGATGGTACCAGAACGGATTACTGGAAAATGGACCTTCCTCATGCGCCCTATCTTTTTTTTATTGGCATTGGGGATTATGCTGTTGTTAAGGACACTTATAAAGGGAAAGAGGTCAGTTATTATGTAGAAAAGGAATATGCGGGTGTTGCCAGAAAAATTTTCGGTAACACGCCGGAGATGATTCAGTTTTTTGAGAAGATTACGGGAGTCTCTTATCCCTGGCAAAAATACGCGCAAATGACAGCACGTGACTACGTCAGCGGAGCGATGGAGAACACTACGGCAACACTCCACCAGGAAGGTGCACAACAGGATTCAAGGCAATTACTGGATGGGAACGTGTGGGAAGGTACTATCGCACATGAGCTCTTCCACCACTGGTTTGGGGACTATGTAACGGCTAAAAGCTGGAGTAATCTAACGGTAAATGAGTCATTTGCCAACCTTGCCCAACTGTTATGGGCAGAATATAAATACGGTAAAGATGCCGGTGATGCGGAAAATTATAAAAATCTCCAGGAATACCTCGGCAGACCGGAAGAAGCCCGAAAACCTTTGGTGAGATATTATTATAAAGACAGGGAGGATATGTTCGATTTGGTGAGTTACCAGAAAGGGGGCAGGATTTTGAACATGTTGCGCAATTATCTGGGAGAAGAAGCTTTTTACAAAGGCTTGAATTTATATCTCACGTCCAATAAATTTGGTAATGCGGAGGCGCATCAATTACGATTGGCATTGGAGGAAGTGAGCGGCAGGGATTTAAACTGGTTCTTCAATCAGTGGTATTTTGGTGCGGGGCATCCTAAGTTATCGGTAGACTATTCATATAGTGATGGAGGTCGTACCGTTTCGGTTCATGTGAAGCAGACCCAGGAGGGTAATATCTTTATACTTCCGGTGGCTATTGATCTTTATTTCGGAAAGGATAGAAAAAGACAGCAGGTTTGGGTGGATAAAAAAGACCAGGTATTCACTTTCCGGAACGAGACGAAACCCGACCTGGTTAATTTTGACGGCGACAAGATACTTCTCTGCGAAAAAAAGGAGACCGGGAAAACGCTTGCCAACTATATCCATCAATACACTGCTGCCGGAACTTATATGGACAGAAGAGAAGCCATTGAAGGTTGTGCGGGATTGCAGGACAGCACAAGGGCAGTGGAGCTATTGAAAACGGCATTACGGGACCGATACCAGGAACTGAGAATATTGGCGCTTCACTCGGTGAATCTCAAAAATGATAGTATTAAGCAGGCGATGGAAACAACTATCTTCTACCTGTCTAAAAGTGATCCCGATCCCAAAGTGAAGGCCGAAGCACTTATGGCCCTGAGTCTTTATGATAAGCCGATCTATAAAGATCTCATACAAAGCAGTGTAAATGATTCCTCTTATAGCGTGGCGGGTGCGGCATTACGTTCATTAAATGAACTGGATAAGCAGCTGGGTTATGAGGAAGCGCGGAAACTTTCTTCCCTGAAAGCAAAAGATAAGCTGGCGGAAGCTATTTGTCATGTGTTCGCTGAAAATAGCAGGGAAGAGGATCTGGATTATGTAGTAAACTGGTACAATGGCTTACCGCTGGGTCAGCTAAAGGTGGAGAATGCGAATATGATAGCCTACTATGCTGTACAAGTAGAAAACACCGGAGCAGTAAAAAAAGCGGTGGATGCCCTTGTACAATTTCGAAACGAAATACCGTCTGCCTATAAAAAGGATCTGTATCCCTTTATCAATAATGTTCTGTTGAAAGCCATTGCCAATCAAAAAATCAGTCGTAAAAATATGTCGTCCGACGGCCACGCAATCCAGGAACAAATTGATTATATAAACAGCAAAATCGAGTAGACCCGGGTTATTGTCTTTCCAGGAAATAAAAGTGTCCGTCTTCAGCTCCAATCAACAGACCTTGTAATGGCGGATGACTACTCCATTTCACCATTGTAGGGCTTGTAGTATGACCAGACAAAATATGACTACTTACCTGTCCAATATCTTCAAAAAGTATTCTTCCTTCCTTTTCTCCTTTGTTGATGAGTACGTTTGCGTTCAGGCTGTTGACGATGATGTCCGGTTTGCCATCGTTGTTCCAGTCGGCAATGGTAAATTTCACCCTTCCGCTGTTTCCGTATTTAACGACGTTTAATTGCAGCAGACCCGGACCTTCCCGTTTAATGCGGTGAATAGGATCATAACCCGATATCGTGGTTCCGTAAAAGATTCGCTTGCCGGGTGTAATGAATAAGTTTCCCTTTTTATCGGAATAGCGTTCAAATAAGCAAAGGTATCCTTCGTGATCCAGCATCACCAAATCCATCAACCCGTCTCCATTCCAGTCAACGGCAAAGGGTGTCGTCCGCCATTGGGTGGCAAAGTTATTTTTTCCCGGTTTCCACCAGGTCCACTCCGGTACTTTAGGTGATTCTCCCTGCCAGTCTATTTGCACATCCTGAATCGGGCCCAAACGAGGTTTACCTTTTATACCGATATTTTTGAGCCATTGCACTTTGCCCCAGATCGAATTGAGTACAATATCTTTCAATCCGTCTCCATCCCAATCCGCCACTGATAAGGTAGTATAACCCCATTTTGCTTCTGCGGGTCCCTGGATGGATCCGTTAGAACCAGCCTGGATGCGAATAGGTTTCCCTCCGGATTGTAGCAGCACGGCCGCTGCCCATCGTGGTCTGCCGTTATGCATTCCGAGGTTCTCAACGAAACCGATATAACCTGCCGTGTTGCCCGCGATAATATCCTCATCGCCATCCTCATCCCAGTCCACACTGAAGGGCGTCACCAAAGCACCGAATTTCAGATTGTCTGCCTGTTGTTTAAAATATACCGGCGATTCGAATACCGGCATTTTGTTGGCGACCCGTCCCGTATTTCGTATAAAGGCCACTCTTCCATCCTCGTCACCCACCACGAGGTCGGTATGCCCGTCTCTGTCAAAGTCAACAGCCACCGGGATAATCATTTCCAGATCCATTTTAATCGTTCCTTCCCGGTTACTCAAAAATTTTCCTTCTGCAAACACCGGCTTCTCCCTGGTTCCGATGTTCTCAAACCAGGTCAGTTTATCCAGGAACTCGCCGCATATTAAATCCAAATCTCCATCTCCGTCAAAATCGGCCATATTGGGCGTGGGCGCACCAAAAACGTCAATATCTTTCCCTCCTGCTTTTATTCGCCCTTTATTGACATATTCACCGTTCACATTCTCTATCAAATAGACATAGCCATGTAGTGGTCCATTCGTCCATATTCCTTTTTCATTATAGGCATTATCCCAGCCGTAGTCGCTCCAGTCATCAACGCCCACAATAATATCTATATCGCCATCGCCATCATAATCCACCATTTTCCATTGATTAAACCGCGGTCTTTTTTTAAAATCTTTTACAATGTCTTGTACCGGAAAAAGAGAATCTCTTTGAGTCCCGAGTGATCGTTTAAATTCGGTAAGCTCAAATCCGGGGATCAGCACCCTGGGTTGACCGTCCACGAAAGACACCTGGATATCCCTGATGGATTCTGTGAGACGGCGGCCTGCGGCAAACAGGGGAGTGGCGCCTCCGGTCAGGTTCTCAAAATAATAAATACCATTATACGGTTTATCCGGGCAGGAGACGAGCAGGTCCATATCTCCATCGTCGTCATAATCCATCGGAAGGGGCCATGCCCATAATCCCACACCAAGGTCCACCGCTAATCCCGGGTTGTTGAATTTAATTATTTCGAGGGTATCGACGGCTGACGTTTGCCCCGGGCCCGTTTTTAATAAAAATAAAAATCCGATACATATAGTAATAGACCTGACAAAATTTTGCATTTCCCCTGATAATAAATATGAATGTGAAGAATAGTTGATGTAAAAAAGAATCAGAATAAAGATATTGATTATTATTTTGAACGCCACTTCCTAAAATAGCGCGAATAAAAAAGCTGATGAAAACATTATGTGTTTCCATCAGCTTTCTAAAAACTAATTTAGTGAATGATTAATGCCTTTCCCACCAAACTTTTGTGATCATTTCATCCGGGCCTTGTCTTTGCACGGCCTCCTGATAGTTGGTAGAATTCAGCGTCGCTTCTTCAACCTGGTATTTCAATCTTCCGGGTCTTTGTCCGTTCGTTTCATTTCCGTTTACCTGGTAATTAGTAGGAATAATCACGTCAGGATAATCCGTTCTTCTCCAGTTGGCAAAAGCTTCATAACCGTTCAGGAAACAGGCAACCCAATATTGCCCGCTGATTTGATTCAAGGCGGCATCAAAATCACCCGTTCCTACAAAGGGATTGGCCGTTAAGTAATTGTTGATTTCTGCGTCAGTGATCTCCACACTCTCGTCGTAGTTTGCGAAATTCTCCATGTCGGCTCTCACGCCTTTCTCAAAGAAAGTTTCAGCATCGCCACCCCAGCCACGCAAAGCAGCTTCTGCTAACAGTAACTGCACCTGAGCGTTGGTCAATATAAACCTTGGGCCGTCAAACCTGGCAAAAGCCTTTCTGTTGAGATCAGACCATTGTCTCTTTCCCAGAGGATTGGCCGGGTCGTAATTCGGTATGCTGTTAATTTGCAATTCTCCCCAACCACTTGGTAATCCTTTCTGATGTGCCGGGTTGGTGTCGTCGAGCATGGGGTCTGAAGTGACGGACGGATAAATCGCACAAATTTTAAAGAGCCTGGGGTCATTTCTTGCGTCAAGATAATCAAATAAAGTGGCACTTATATAAGAACCGGACTGAACCGTGCGGAAATAAGTAGAAGCCCACGGAAGCACCAGTGCACCATTTACCCCTTCTTTATCAACACCTCTCAAAACCAGATTGTCGTCGTTACTGTTCATCAAACCTCCGTCTCCATTAATCGCATTTTTAACCCATGTTTCTGCCTCACCTATATCCACTTTCGTTAGTCTCATACCTAGGCGAAGCATCATCGAGTTAGCCAGTTTTTTCCACTTGGCAATATCACCATGATACACAATATCGAAGGCAGCAAAATTATCGCTGCTCGGATTCAGTTTTGAAGCGGCGTCTTTCAATGTTGCCAGCATATCCTTATAGATAGACTCCTGAGTATCGTATTTAGGTTTAAATATCTGATCGTAGTACGCCAAGCTTGCTTCAGAATAAGGAACATCGCCATAAGCATCAGTCAGTCTGTGAAACAGTATTACCTTCCAAATCCTGGCCATTTGATACAAGTTATCATCTGCTTCTTTCTTTTGTTCAATCACATCCTGCAGGGATTTTGAGATACTGAATGTATTATTCCATAACGCATCATTGGCCGGTTGATAATAAACATATTTATCGCCATGCCATGCAAAGTACCCTTCATCATATAAAGTGGTAAAATGCTGCGCGAACGTACTGAAATAAGCCAGATTAGAGCTCATTCCTTCCCCTCCCAGAAAAGTTTGCATCTGAACCGTAGTAAACAAATAACCCGGATTGAAAATATCCGCAGTAGCTGCTACCGGATTCTTATTGATGGAGTCGAAGTTTTTATCACACCCCCAATTGTACAGGGCAAAGAGTGATAATATTATCAGATTAATTTTTTTCATTTAATTGTAGTTTAAGATGACGATGAACTAAAATTTCAATTTAATATCTACACCATAGCTCCTGATTGGAGGAAGATTAGAGGCTTCAATACCCTGCGCGTTTCCTGCTGAATAGTTTCCGTCCGGATCTATCTGTTTCGCATGAGTCATCAATAAGCCAAGGTTGTTTCCTATGAGAGAAATGCTGGCTCCGTTGATGAAACGCCAGGAGTTCAGCACCCGCTTAGGCAGGTTATAGGTCAATGCCAAATTTCTGAATTTGATGAAGCTGCCATCATAAAGGTAATCGTCCAATGCCTCCCTACGATTGATGACAATCAATCTGTTTCCTGCCATACTGGCCGTTACGAGGATGTCATTAGGTTTACCGTCTGACTGTTTAACTCCCGGTAAGATAGTTCCCTCAGCTCTGCCTAACAAAGATTTCACGGTCATTCCTCTGTGATCCAGTTCATAAGAGGAGACTGAATATAATTTAGCGCCGAACTTACCGTCGATCAGGAATGTCAGAGAAAAAGACTTATAGTTGAACGTATTGGTTATCCCGGCGTTCCATTTATGAATTCCGGACCCGAACGTCACGATATTGCTCCGGTTAACAATGTTTACTCCGTCATTATTCAGGATATCTTGTCCTGCTTCATTTTTTAGTATTGTAGGCCCGACAATCTGCGCATATTCCTCACCTTCTATTAATCTAATGGTAGCTTTTCCTCTTGACCCGATATTCAAATAATTGGATCCTTCTGATATTTTCAACACCTTACTCTTGTTATAGGAACCGTTCAAAGAGATGTCCCAGGAGAAGGAGGAAGTTTGTATCGGAGTGCCGTAAATCAAAAACTCGACTCCTTTGTTCTGCAACTTTCCGACATTTACCGACGCCCCGCTGTAACCGGAGGTTTGGGTTAATGTTTCTCTCGTGATATCATTTTTGGTCAGCTTATTATAAACAGCCATATCAACTCCCAAACGATTCTTAAAGAACCTCAAATCAAAACCTACTTCAAATTCGCCTACACTTAACGGACGTAATAAAGCGTTGGGAACTACAGACTGACTAATAGTTCCTAATGAATGCCCGTCATACGTGTATCCAATCAATCCGTAAGACAGGTCGAGCTGATAAGGATCGGTATCTCCACCCACTGATGCGTAGGCAACTCTGAATTTTCCGAAATCCATAAAGTTGGGCAGGTTGAGCAGTTCTGAAAAGACAAAGCTGGCACTGGCTGATGGGTAAAAATAGTTATTATGGCTTTTACTCAATGTGGAAAACCAGTCATTCCTTCCGGTCACATTCAAATACAGATAATTCCTATAGCCCAATTCAGCAGTAGCAAACAGTGAATTGATTCTCTTATTTGATTCAGTGAGAGAGACACTTCTGGTCGAAGTGTTATTGACAACTTCCAGACCGGGAATAACCACTCCGTCTCCCACCACGCTATTGAGTTCAGAATGCTGGGTCATAATGTTTCCCCCTGCGTTTACATTCAGGTTAAAGTCGGAGCCCAGGTCTTTATTAACGCCAATCAACATTTCCCAGTTTCTTTCCGTGAAGGCAGTATTTCTTTGAATAATTCTTCCCGGCTTAATAAATCCGGTTCCCTCCGGTAAAATTTGATCAGTCCTGTAGGTAAAGTGATCCTGTCCAACTCTTCCCTGAATAAATAACCAATCCAAAATGTCCCATTTAATTTGAGTTGAGCCAATCAGGCGATTCTTAACCGAAGTATTGCTCATCCGATTAACAACAAAATAGGGATTTGTAGCGTTCAGGTCAGTACCCAGGGTCTTTTCTGAACCATTTTCCAAATAGCCGGGCGCCAATGCGCTGGTCGGCATATTGCTATTAACCCAAAGAATGGTGGATACATCACCACCACGACCTCCACCGGTTACCGGTCTGTCATTTGCATCTTCCCTTATAAAATCAACATGAGCATCTACCGTCAGTCTCTTGGCTACTTTCTGAGTTACGCCCAGGCTGATATTATCCCTGTGTAATTTGGAATTGGGTACAATACCACGGCCTCTGGTATCGGTTAGTCCCAGACGGAAAGAGCCGTTTTCGCCGCCGGAAGAAAAGGAAACGTTATTGGTGCTGTTAAACCCGTTTTGATAAAAATCTTTCAATACCTGATCCTTCACATAAGAGTAAGGACGTTCTACTCCGTCAAATTGGATGGTGGGTACTCCGTCATAACGTTCTCCCCAGTGGTTCTGACCATGACCGGCTGCGAAACTTTGCGTGGTCGGCCTTACATTACCATACCCTTGTCCATATTCTTTTTGAAGTTCCCACATAAAATGAGGTACCTGTACGGTGTTATTGGTGTTAAAACTAACACCAATACCTTTTTTCCCTTTCCCTGATTTGGTAGTGATGATAACGGCGCCGTTCTTTGCTCTCGATCCGTACAATGCTGCTGCAGTTGCTCCTTTCAAAACCGAAATCTCCTCGATGTCATCCGGGTTGATACTCGAGATATTATCTCCCCAGTCGGGTTCATCCGAATCAGGACCTCTGTCGAAACCGCTATTATTAATAGGAATACCATTAACCACATACAATGGCTGGTTATCTCCGGAAATGGATGTATTACCTCTGATGGTCATGCGGGTGGAGCCGCCGATACCGGAGTTCATGGTAGTTACATTTACCCCGGCTACTTTTCCCCGTAAAGCTTCACCAAAGCTGGCCTCTTTCACCGTCGTTAATGCATCACCGTCCACCTGGGTAACGGAATAACCCAAAGCCTTAGCCTCTCGCTTAATACCCAAAGCCGTTACGACTACCTCGCTTAATGCCTGCCTGTCTTCTACTAAAGTAATGTTTATTCGTGTTTTTCCGGCTACGTCTATCTCCTGTTGGTGATATCCCACAAAAGATACGATTAACTTTGCATTGTTCTCTACGCCATCAAGTCTGAAGGAACCATCAGCACCGGACATCGTGCCTCTGTCAGTTCCCTTGATTTTGATGCTAACGCCTTCCAGTGGCGTTCCACCCTGATCGGTAATGATACCCTCAATATTCACCGCCAGGTAATGATCTGAATAACTAATTTTTTCTGAGGGGTCCGTTGCAAAAACCTGCCTTTGTACCAGGAATACCAGTAGAAAGACCGCAAGAGCTTTTAAACAATTAAAGTTTTGCCGCATGTTAATTGGTTTTAATTGGTAATATGTTAACAAGTACACAAAATACAGGAAAATCGGTAATTAGAAATCCGGCATTTTGTATTTAGTACGATTAGAGACTAAAATCCGCATTTCATACCTGCTATTGGTGCATTATGATCTGGATTGCGGCAATTGATCGGTATAGTTCCGGCATTTAATCTCCGAAATTTCTCTTGATTATCTTTGTAGAATAAAGAGATATTATAGATTACTAACATTATAACATGATAATCGCTAATAAGAATTATGATGAAGCTTCAGTTTTCACTCCGGAGAACTTATTAAGAGAAGCGCGGAGGCAAAAAAATATTCCGGAAGGTAAAGTGCCCGCAGTGTGCGTGCTGGATCCGGATGGCGATCTCGTAGCTTATCTGATCAGAAAAAATCAGGCTACACTCAATGCATATTGGGGCTGCTATCATACGAAGATGTATGATGTTCATTATGACCGAGCAGATTTCGGTATCATCGGTTGTGCGGTAGGCGCACCTTTTGCCGTGTTGATTGCCGAACAACTTTTCGTTTCGGGGTGTAAACTGCTCATCAGCATCACATCATCCGGCATAATTCACCCACCGCAAAACGGCGCTAAATTTATATTGATCGAAGAGGCATTACGGGATGAAGGCACCAGCCATCACTATATCGCGCCTGACAAAAAAAGTGCTATTCATCCTCTCTTAGCCAAGAGTCTGCTGACTCATTTTGAAAATGCTGACTTAAAAATATCCATAGGGAAAAGCTGGACCACCGACGCTCCCTACCGGGAAACGCCATCGGCCATTGATTATGCAAAACTTTCGGGCGTTCATTGTGTTGAGATGGAGGCAGCGGCATTATACGCTTTTAGCGAGGTGAAGCGAAAAGATGTTATATGCTATGCGCGGCTCACCAATACGATGGCAAGGACAGAAGGAGACTTTGAAAAAGGGGAAGAAATGGGGAGTCTGGATGATCTGGAACTCATTCGGCATACTATAAATGCTACTATGAAAAACAGGCGTTACCACTGGGATCATATTTATGACACAAAAAGCCCCAATGAAGTGAGCTGGACGCAGGATATACCCCTCACTTCTCTGAAGTTGATACGGACGCTTTCTCTGCCTAAAAACGCACGGATTATTGATGTAGGCGGTGGCGACAGCAGGCTGGTTGACTATTTATTATCCGAAGGATATGAGGATATTACGGTACTGGATATTTCAGAAAGAGCGCTTGAGAAAGCGAAGGAACGCCTGGGTAAAAATGCTGATCGCGTGAGATGGATAGTTTCTGATATCACGGAATTTAAACCTGATGACGTATACGATCTGTGGCACGACAGAGCAACTTTTCATTTTCTTTTATCGCCGGAACAGGTGGCGGCATATGTTGGTCTGGTAAATCGTTGGGTAAAAGGTTATTTAGTCGTGGGAACCTTTTCGACTGATGGCCCTTTGAAGTGCAGTGGATTGGATATTCGTCAATATGACGAAGACAGCATGACCCGGACTTTTGAAAACAGTTTTGAAAAAATGGAATGTTTTACAGTTGACCATGACACCCCCTTTTCTACCAGGCAAAACTTTTTGTTTTGTAGTTTTAAGAAAAGAGCAACGCCGCTCCCATAAACGGATAATGTTAGCGACATGGCAGGGATTACCAGAGAACATCTTTCCTTTTTGGAAGAAATAAAGCAGCATAACGACAGAAGCTGGTTTGCGAAAAATAAGACCCGGTATGAAAAGATTCACCGGGAGGTGAAAGCATTTTTCCAGGAAATCTTTGAAGAATTGCAAAAAACGGACAGCCTGTCACAATTTCACATACACCGCATTTACCGCGACCTTCGTTTTTCAAAAGATAAGACACCCTATAAAAGCCATTTCCGTTTACATCTTGGAAGAACCAAACCGCTGCTGAGAGGGGGATACTATCTGAATATTGAACCGGGCAATAGTGTGGCAAGCGGCGGCTTCTGGGATCCCAACAGTAAAGACCTGCTGAGAATAAGAAAAGAGTTTGCCCACGATTATGAAGCTATCCGTGCTGTTCTGAACGAAAAGCATTTCAAAAAATATTTTGGACAACTCCGTGGTACAGAATTACTGACGGCTCCCAAGGGTTTTGATGCGGCTCATCCTGCCATAGACCTGCTAAAAAAGAAACAATATATAGCGAGACGATTTTTTACGGATGATGAGGTGGTAAATGCAAGCTTTTTGAAGGAGATAATCAAAACCTTCCTTGCACTACGGCCCTTTTTCGACTATATGTCTGAAGTGCTGACTACGGATGAAAATGGCGAGCCTTTATATCGCTGAGGGAACTCATCAGGCCTGTGCCGTGGGTCCTCCGAAATTTAGCGGAATCTGTATTTCCTCAATATCCTGTATGGGGCCGTTGGCTGCTTCAAAGCGTTTTACGTTATCGGTCAGCGCCTTCATGAAGCGCTTGGCGTGCTGGGGAGTGAGGATAATCCTGGACTTCACTTTGCTCTTGGGTGTACCGGGCATTACGTTCACAAAGTCTACTACAAATTCGGCATGGCTATGGGTAATAATAGCGAGGTTAGCATAGATGCCTTCTGCAACTTCTTCGGAGATTTCGATATTGAGCTGGTTTTGCTGTTGTTGCTGCTGTTGTTCTGCCATAATCTGAATTTGTGCAAATGTAGGTAAGATTTAGGATTGGAGATTTGAAATTTCTAATATGAGATTTGAAAAGGATCCCTTCCTGCTTGCAGAGTTAAACCTTATTTTTGATTATCTAAACCGGTATTATCATGAAACGATATCCCGCAATTTTTCTTGGTTTGGCGATAGGCGCTTTTGTTGCCTGCGATGGAAATACCCCAAAAACCGCATCGGACGGACAACCGGAAACTGCCTCCATGAATTATATCAACGAACGGCTTGCTTCCTATGCACCGGTGAAACTGACAACGGATTTGAATTTGTTGTCTGATAAAGAAAAAGAGATGCTTCCGCTGCTTATCCGGGCTGCACAAATAATGGATGACTTGTTTTGGCAGCAGGCTTACGGCAATAAAGACAGTTTGCTCAACGCTACGACAGAGGAGTCCGTCAGGGAGTTTATCAACATCAATTATGGACCCTGGGACCGGCTAAACAATGATACGCCTTTTGTGGCGGGTGTGGGTACGAAACCCGCCGGAGCTCAGTTTTATCCCCCGGATATGAGCAGGGAAGAATTTGAACAGGCAACGATTGAAGATAAGAAGGGGTTGTATTCTGTTGTCAGAAGGGATAACGCTACGGGGAAGCTGTATTCTATGCCCTATCATGAAT
>JACFNM010000491.1 GCA_019454915.1 Chitinophagaceae bacterium | reverse complement strand
GTATGCCCGCCATTGGGAACATTATTCTGAAAATCGGGGATGAACAATTTGTAATGGGGCCAGTCAAACCAACTTCTTATAGTATCGGTACATAAAATGCCGCCACTGCTGTTGTACAACTGTAAATTTTTTCCGTAATAAGGATCGTCTTTAACGGTATAATTGTTATAAACCAGATCTTCCATTCTCATCCATACGCCGGGGGCATGCCTCATGTCACCGGGATCATCCCAGATCATATGGGTACTGTACCAGGTACCGCGGCTACGTCCTATACCTCTGCCATACATATTCGCCTGATCCCAGTCAATAAGCGGTTGATTCTTTTTTTGTGCATCTGATGTGCCTTTATTACCTGCGGGGGTATAAATATTCGAAATCCAAAAAGGAACAGCCTGCCGCATGGTAGAACCCCCACCCGAAAAATCACCCACATCAATATAGCCTTCGCGGTCTATTACCAGCATGAGGGTTTCGGTGTTTGAAGGAGTCGCTTTATTTAAGGGACGATGTAAGTCCCATATCACATTTTTCGTAGCATCATCTTTATCAGTTCCAAAGCGTTGTGTCATCAGTGCATGAATACCGTCGTCAATGACCCGGGTAGCGGAGGCAATGGCGTCGTCAAAATTACCCAGAGCAAGATTGACTTTCGTAAGCAGATGCCTCACTGCACCTTTGGTAACTTCCCCGGCTGCGGCTTTATCCGGAGCCCATTGTTCTGCAAATTCGAGATCTGCTTTCATTTTTTGCAGAATGACCTCACGCTTAACGGAGAAGAAATCTGTTCTTGCTGAACTGACTTCTTTCATTACTGCGGGTACATCTCCAAATTCATTGGTAAGCATATAATAACGGTACGCTCTATGGAAATAGGCAGCAGCCAAAACGGCATTTTTTTCTTCCTCGGATTTCCAGGTAGGCAAATCAATATAGGTAATAGCCGTATTGGCATATTTTATTCCCTTATAGCCTTCGGTCCAATACCAGCCGATTCTGTTAAAGTCAACGTGATTTAACTGAGCAGTTGGTGTTATCTGAAGATTCAGGTTTTGCGCGGGTCCGGATTTGTCTGTGGTACCCTCTATGGCTACCTCCGAAAAAACATTTTGGGTGATAATGGGTGCTCCATCCCCAAACCATTCGTAACGAAGATTGCGCTCACATGCGATGATAGCTCCTTTTAATCCTCCGACTGTGTTAAACGTGTTTTCGGGCGTATAAAATGACAGAGGTTCAGGTTTTAGAAAGTCTTTATTACACGAACTGGCCACGAGTACTATGGTACAAATGGACAGAAATAATCTTATTTTGAAAGTTGCTTTCATTGTTTGACTCTTTGAATGATTATTAGATTTGCTTTCACTCCACATATTCGTTCATGATTCACAGATTGAAATTAATTCCCAGTGTATATATTCTGGGCGTAGGTCCTCCGTTTTCGGGATCCCAGAATACCCAGTCAGGCGCGTACACTGCTGCGTTCTTAACCGTAAAATAGAATTTCATATCCTGTACATGAATACGCCTTATCAAATCCTGCGGAATATTATAAGCTAAAGCGATATTATCCAGCCGCATAAAAGAACGCTTTCTGTATATGTTATAACTGGCTCCGCCATCACTGGAAAACAAACGCGCATAATTATTTAACGGATTTTCGGGCGTCCAGAAGGGCAGGGCATAGGAGTTTACACGATCAGGGAAAGCATTACTCCTGTTTTTTGCCTGGTTGTAGGCTGCCATATGACCCCAATAAGAATAGATGAGAAAAGAGAAATTGAAATTCTTTAAGAAAGTAAACTCATTTCTCAATGTCCACCTGAAGCGAGGTTCGGTATAACCAAGGAACAAACGGTCATCATCGGTGTATTTGCTATCGTTATTTACATCCAGCACATGAAAATCGCCGGGCTGCACGCCGTATTTATCTGCTTCAACCCTGTCTTTTTCCTGCCAGATACCTACCGCTTTTTGATCCCAGATAGCATCTAACGCATGCCCGATGAACCATTTATTCCCCTTGTCGTCTTTTTCCTTCTGACCTATGACGTTTCCATTGTCATCTAATATATCTTCCATGGCTCCATACAGGTGCACTATTTTATTTCTGTTCAACGAAAAATTGATAGAAGTATTCCAGCTAAAATTCTCATGTTGGATATTCTTTGAGTTGAGGTTTAGCTCAAACCCCCGGTTATCCACTTGTCCCAGATTATCCCAGATGGCGGAAAAACCAGTTACATCAGGCAGAGAATGTTGCACAAGTAAATCGGTGGTCTTACTACGGTAAACATCAATACCCCCGTCTATACGATTTTTTGCAAAAGCGAAATCCAAACCAATGTTAAAGGCAGTAGTAGATTCCCACCTCATTAACTTATTCTGCATGTTATTCACATAAAGCTGCGATACCTGGGTTACTGTACCGTCGGGCAAAACGTGCAGGTACTTTCCGCTTTGTAAATCAGCCAGGGCGATATACCTTCCTATATCACGATTTCCATTTAATCCATAACTGACTCTGAATTTTCCGTAATTTAACCAGGAAACATTTTCCATAAAGGATTCATCGGTGAATACCCAGCCGAGGGCAGCAGAA
>JACFNM010000490.1 GCA_019454915.1 Chitinophagaceae bacterium | reverse complement strand
AAGTAACGGCATACAGTACTTCCTGGGCAATAGGTATTTTTGCTGCAAATAAATCGTGATATGAGTTTTCTACTCCTGAACCGGTATAAATACCGTAACCAGCGTCCATCACGTATTGTGCGGCACTAACGGCTTCCTGTAACCATTGGTCTGCGGAAGATTGCAATCCCGCTTCGGTATGGTACTTTCTAAAAGTACCTTCCCAAAGGCAAACCCTTGATTTAAAGGCAGCTGCTACCGTAGAAGTAATAGTGGAAGCGCCGGAATTCTTCTTGTTTGAGATATTCGCTATTGCAAAATCAAGGTCTTCTTTAATCTTATCTATAATCAGTGTACGCGGATCCCTCCCTGCTGTCAGCATTGGATCAGCTACATCCAGAGGCTTATCGATCCACGGCAGGTCTCCAAAGGTCGTCATCATACCAAAATAATAGTATGCGCGAAAAAAACGGGCAATTCCGGTATAGTTATCTCTTACTGTTTGTGAAAGTGCCGGATCATTATTATTAACGATGAAAAAATTAATGTTTCTGAGCGTTCCCCAGCTCCAGCCACCCTGGTCATCAGGCGAAAAAAGACCAGGGTTAAGATATCGGGTGACTGTTGGCCAGGCAGCGTAATAAGATGGCACACTGAATATCGTGTTCCTTCTTGGAAAAACATCGTAGAAGGAATTGACGTACATCTCGAGCCCTTCCTCACTTCCAAATACAACATTTTTGGAAAGTTGTGCTTTGGGTAGTTCTTCCATGCGGCAGGCATATAAGACAGAAACCGAAAGCACGATAAACAATATTTGTTTCATATTAAAGTCGTTTATTTCAATGATGGCGCTTCGTCCGGAAATCAATTCTGTAAAGAAGCAGCCTTGTTTATAAAATGAGTTATCATTATTTTTTTAGAAAGTGACAGACAAACCAATACTTATACTTTTTAAAATGGGATAGTTGTATGTCTGTCCTCCATTTGCAATCACAGTGTTCTTACCTCCATTGGCGTCCACTTGTGCAGCTTCGATGTCTTGTCCGTAGATGTTCCCGACGTCAAAGTTCTTGGTGTATTTGTACAAGGGTGACCACGACCAAAGGTTTTCTCCGGAGAGATAAATTTTCGCATCCTTCATTTTAGCTTTAGAAATCAGGTTCTTAGGAAGGTTATAGCCAATTTGCAGATTTTTTAAGCGGATATAGGCAACACTTTGCATATAGCGGGTTTGTACAACTGCCAGTTCACGCCTGCCCTGTAAGGCCACATAACCACGATATCTTGGAAAGTATGTATCGGGATTATCTTCTGACCAGATGTTTCCAATCATAGATTTGGGAACGTTACCATAAGGGCGATTGTATTGTCCCCAGAAGAATTGGTTGTCTGTTCCCGGCCACCAATCTTGTTTACCGATACCCTGCATAAATACGTTCAGGAAAAATCCTTTCCAGTCAGCGCCAAGATTCACGCTATAGGCATATCTGGGCGTGGAATTACCAACGATAATACGATCGCCGTGATCACCTATTTTGTTGCTTCCGTAAGTAATACGGCCGTCGCCATCCAGATCTTTAAACTTAATATCTCCGGGTAACCATGTCCTTGTAGCGGACGGCTCAAACAGATCCTGCTTGGCATGCTTTTGTATATCTTCCTCAGAGATGAAAAATCCTTCTGTCACGTATCCCCATATTTCACCTAATGTCATTCCCTCATAATAGTTAATCCTTGCATCGGCGTAGTTACCCATATCCTTTTCCGGATTGGTATATTTATCAATCTTGGAAAGGTGATCGGCTAAGGTTACCCGTATATTATACCGGAACGGACTTTGTCCCAAATCAAACCGGTCTCTCCAACCAAGACTTAATTCCCAACCTCTCGTTGTCATATCTGCATAGTTTCCTTTGGGTGGCGTTGCTCCAAAAACAGCAGGTAAATCCATTCCTACGGCAAACATATTCTTTGTCTTTCTGACATAGGCATCTCCGGTAAAACTCAATCTCCCCGCCAGGGTAGTCAGATCAAGACCTATATTGGATGTAGTAGAAGTTTCCCAGGTCAGTCCATCCGGTATTACCGCCGGCTGAGAAGTCTTTTGACTTAATTTTCCATTAATCAGTCTTGTCATTTGGGCAATGCCGAACAGTTCCTGATAATTATAGGAAGGAATATTTCCGTTTCCGAGAGAACCGTAAGAGGCACGTATCTTCAAATCGGAAATGGCATTGTAATCCACTTTCCAGAAGGACTCATTTGAAATACGCCATCCTGCAGAGATGGACGGGAAGAAACCCCACTGTTGATTAACCGGGAACTTCGTTGAACCATCATAGCGCCCGTTTATTTCTACCAGATACCTGTCTTTAAACGAATAGTTCAAACGGAAGAAACCTCCTGCGATTCGCCATTTCTCGTAGCCGCTATTTACTTTTATACCACTTCCGGTTGTCAGGTTCAGATTATCAGCGCCGGGATAAATTAATCCGTTTCTTTGGGTAAGGATGCTGTTAAAGACAGATTGCTCGTAGTTGTAACCCAACATCCCTTTAAAATAATGGGCATCTCCAAAAGTGTTTTCGTATTCGCCGTAGATATTAGTAGCTAAATAATTCGTATTTGAGTTGGTGATACC
>JACFNM010000489.1 GCA_019454915.1 Chitinophagaceae bacterium | reverse complement strand
GCCCGCAGGCTGTTTTATATAGATGGAGAGAACAGTGTGCCTAAACGAAAGAAAACGCTCGAAGCCTTCCACCGCTCCGGTAACGGTATATTGGTTTGCACGCAGCAATCCCTTAAATCTTCCGTTAATATCCCATACTGCAATAGATGCATCATTGAGAGCCTGCAATGGAATATACCCCGTATCAGCCAGTTTTATTTCCGCTTTATCCGCTTTGACAGTACAAGGCATACACAAGTACATTTTGTGAACTATGAAAACACCATTGAACTAAACCTGCTGGCATTGCTGATGGCTAAGGAAAAGCTGAACGATTTTATAAAGACGACCAACGAAACCACCACCGCCGCCATTTATGAAGAGTTTGGTATAGACCTCAATATACTTGACAGCCTGATACAAAAGAACTATGATGCGGATGGCAAGCTATACCTCACCTGGGGAAAGCAAAACATTTATTAACCATACCTAAAAATGACAACTATGGAAACTCTAAAAAACCTGACCTCTGTTCAGCTTCATGGCATCTACCTGCTGCTGTTGGGTCTCACTATCCGGCTCATTATCGGTAGCAGGCGCTATAGGCGCAAGGGAGCCGGTGGATTGCAACACTTCGGGGTTCACTACTTTTTGGCGCTGATTATTACAGCCATCGAAAGCCTGTTGAATATAGCAGGACTGTTAGCCATACTCATAGGGCTGCTGCTGATAATAGCCTGAATAGATGCAGTGCATGAAGGTGCGCACAATGCCAAAAGGCAAATCTCATTTAATCATTAATAAAATAAATTTTATGTTTTTCCTCCATTATTTAGAACAACTGACTTTTGCAGCCCGCTATTACATCTTCAATGAAGTATCGCAGCAAAAAGAGATCATTTTATTTGATGAACAGGATGATTGGGATACGATCTGTGATATCGTTCCCGAATTTCCTCACCACGATAAATATGATTACCTGCAGTATGCCGCTATTCGTAGGCTGCGTTTCGCAGATGGCAATGTAGAGATAACCGGTATCCTCAAAGGAGATGATTACCCGCAGGAATCCGTCATTACCCTGTCTGATCTTTCTATTGAACACAGCATCCAGCTTGCCGATTACCTCGCTGGCATCCGACCCAATTGCCAGCAGGATCAAAGCAAAGAGGAGCAGGTATTTTACCTCACCGTAAAAATAGTTGCAGCCAGCAAAGTTTCAGCCGAGCAGGCAGGAGCACAGCTTGCAAGGGAAACCAATTACCTGTTTACCAGCACAGAGGACGTGCAGGTGCTGGATACAGAGATCATAGAAGCCCGGACAACCATAGATTAATTCACACCTTAAAATATATCACATGAAAACGACAAATTTTTTCCAGACCCTCGCAGCCCTCAATCTTGAAGGTGATTGGCAGATCAGCATCAAAGCCGCAGGTGGCAGCCGTATGCTGGTATCCGTTTTATTCATAAACGATAAAGTGGGCGATAATGCCCGTAAGCTGATACCGCCCATGATACTTAAGGGAACCGTTCAGGAGCTTGATGAAGGCTTTTTTACCTCCATTGAAACCCCGGTGAAGCAAACAGCCTCCCTGTTTGTGAATATGGAAGCCTATGCCAAAGCACAGGAGCAGGCAAGGCTGCAAAGTAAAATGGAGCAGGACAAACATCAGCAACAGAAAAAGCAGAACGAAACAGGAAATAAAAAGTATGAGGCTGCCATGAAAAAAGTAGCTGATCTCGAAGCTGCAGGGAAATTCCGGGAAGCCTACGCACAATTGCCAAAGCCCACTGACTTCCCCGAATATGAACAGGCTATTACAGAAAAAAAAGAAGAACTGATGGCAAAATTTGAAAGCACTGGTTTATTTTCTTGATCTCCTAACCACTAAAATTAACGACCATGTTACAGACAACACAACTACAGCGCATATTTCTGCACACCGATAACGGGCAGGAAATACAACTTGCCGACCCGGCAGAAAAACTAAGCCCGGAGGCCGTACTTAATTTTTATGCCAACACCTATCCATTACTGACAACCGCCAAAATTGAGGGTCCTGAAATCAAGGATGATACAGTGCAATACCGCTTTGTATCTACCCTCGGCACAAAAGGATAAGCCATGAAAACAAAAAAGATCATCCGCACATTTCCGAAAACTGAAAACCATCATGTATGCAACCTCTATCACCACATAGCAATATTTACTGGCGCCATGAACGAGCTACCGGACAGCGCCGCCGCAAAAAAAATAAAACCCCGCAGCGCACCTGTAACCCTGCTAGATATGGTTTTTTGAAAACCAGCTTTGCTCCTGTCCGGGAGGACAAATACCCTGAACTGCGAAACTACAGGCAGGTGGAGCGGGCTTTTTTTGATTCTTTGAAAAACCTTGCCGCCTTATATGAATTTGCGCTACCTGACGTAGCAGGGCATCCCTTCCCTTTAAATATTGCTCATGCCTACCGGTATGCCAGAGAAAAAGTGCAGGCTATGAGAAAAGATTTACAGTTGATCATATCCCATGGCCCTAAAAGCCCGGCAACACTGACAACGTTTGCCACCTACGATATAGGACTGACACTTTACTATGTCCCGGTACGCCCGCTTTATGACCTGCTGCTGAAACCGGACCCCCATTCTATGGTAAATC
>JACFNM010000014.1 GCA_019454915.1 Chitinophagaceae bacterium | reverse complement strand
CGCTTCACCCAATTCTTTGGGGGTGGGAAATATTTCTACTTTCATCCTGATAAACTAATTACTTTCTGAATCCATAAATATCAAAGAAAACCGTTGTCCGGCCAATTTTCATTTTTCAAGCATTTTCAATACCTGGAGTCATACTCCTGTCGGTACTTCATGATTTCAGCCACCGGTCAAACCAGTCGAAGGCTTCCTCCTGCATGGCTCTGTCAAATTTATGAATACCCGGGTAAAACGAACACTTATACTGGTCTGCCGCACCCGCCTTTTTAAACACCTGTTGAAGTATTTCATCCGCGCGGGTCATTTCCGGCATCGTGTATAACCCGTCGTCTATATCATTCAGCACAAGCGTGGGCTTAGGCACTCTTAGTCCGAGTATTTCCGGAAAATCCAGTTCATTGGGCAGTACCGGCACATAGGTCATCCAGGTATGGGTAAATGATTTATTCAATAAAAAATCTTTCCACGTTGTCATAAAGCCAACCGGAACGGCGCATTTAATCCGCTCATCTATGCCCGCCATAAATACCGTACGCATTCCTCCGCCCGAAAGTCCGGCGCAACCAACGCGGTTTGCATCCACGTCTTCCCGCGCACATAAAATGTCCAAAGCCTTCCGGTCTTCTGCAAAAAAGACTCCCGGCCAGGTAGTGCCGGCGCTGAACAAGGATTTTGCCATCACATGCTCATGCTCGGCGGCCCATTTATTATAAGCCTTTATGTTTTTGGATAATTCGGGATTATCGTCATTTAATCCACCACGCAAATGAGCAGGAACATCTTTCAGCAACACCCGTCTGCTGGCAAATGGAAATGCATCGGAAACCAACACAACATAGCCTCTCTTCGCTATCTCATTGGCCCAGGCTCTCCCTTCATAATACTCAATCTGATGTTCCACCATCAGTTCATGCTGCCGGTCCGAAGTCCTAATAATCTTCCGGGTTCCGAAATATTTGTTTCCCCCATGATCGTGAAAAGCAAGGATAGCCGGCAGACGCCCCTTCCTGTTTAAAGGCTTTAAAACAATAGCATCCGTGGCATTACCATAAGGCAATTGCCAGCTTAGCTCCTCGATCTGCAGTCCGTCATATTCATACCGCTTCTTTACATTCACAACAGGCAGCCCGCCGATTTCCGGAACAGCCAGTCTGTCCAATAACCGTTCTTTTGCCGCTTTTCTCCAGCCTGATAGATCCTTCCATTTATCTCCCCTATAGGAAAAAGAAGGCAATTGTTTTTCCGTCAGCCCGGCCGCCCAGCTTCCGTAGGCGCCAATCAGACTAACTCCTGCCGCATCAAAAGAAGAATGGTTTTGTTCCGCCATAGACTCATGATTTAATAAAGAAGATTGCAAACCGGCATCGTCACTCCCCGTCAAAGCAAGCCCTTTTAACAGCCCGCCTTCCGCAATACCCAGCCCGGCAAGCGCCGACATCTTAATAAAATTCCTGCGTTTCTTTTGCATACCCGTAATTGTAATAACGAAAATACGAATGCCGTAAGTTAAGACTTATTAAGATAATTCAAAACGCTCCGTTTACTTTCCGCCTTTTTTTGTGGTATTATTCATGATAATCTCTTTCTTATTCTTGTTCCCCGGCTCTTCTATGCTCACATTCTTCAGGTCAATGTCTTTTGCATCATCTATCACAATGGCAGGGCGATAGTCGCTTCCCTTAATCTTTAACTTCACATTATCAAAAGTGATATTGTCTGCATGCCTTACGTAAAATCCCCAGGCAGGCAATTCCTTAAACTGAGAAAACTCCGGGTAAGCCTGGTGCATTTCGGGTATACTTTCCAGTTCCTGCTTAGACGTACCTCTTTTAGCATAGTGAGGATTACTGCCTCCCGGATATACAATTTCGATATTGCTCAATACTACATTTTTAATCCTCCAGTCGGGTAAACCAACAATACTGGACGGGGAGATATTGCGCGGAAGGTCTTCCACCGGACCTTCATACCGGTAACCCGCATCGGGTTTATCGAAGGGGATTTCTGCATAAACATTCCGGATCACCACGTTATTAAGGGTAGAGGTTTTATCTCCGCTCCACCTGTCGCCCATACGCAGATAAATGGCATTCCAGGTATTGTAAGATTTCACGCCGTCAATTAAAATATTTTCAACCAGTCCGCCATCAACGGCTTGTATGGTTATAGCCGACCTATAGGTATCTATCACTTTGAGATTGGTAATTTTGAAGTTTCGGAATCCACCCCGGTTAACGGTTCCAAATTTCAGTCCACTGGCACTGGAACGAACCGTACAATTATCAACTACCACATCCTGACCAATTTTTGAGGCATCGTGCGATTTGAAGCAGATAGCATCATCCGATGCGTCAATATAGGAGTCTTTAATTACCACGCGTTCACAATCCACGATGTCTATACCATCATTGTTCCAGTAAGCCTTACTGTCTATTTTAATTCTGTCTATCATCACGTCTGTACATTGGTCTACCACAAAGTTCCAGCAGGCTGGGTCTTTTTGTGTTCCTTCTGCCACCAGCACTTTTTCACATTCTCTGAAGTAGATATTCGTGGGACGGTTCGCCGCGTCCGGCCGGTCGTAGCTGAGGGCATCTGTAACCAGTCCTCTCTGGATATAAGATACCATATTGGTGGCGACGGTAAATCCATTCCCGTTAATCACCCCGGGTCCGGTAATCCCTATATTCTTTTGTTTTACGGAAAAGATAAATGACATCCAGCCGATATGTTTGTCCTGCACATAGTCAAACGGGTTGGCAGAGCCTTTCAGTTCAGCGCCTTCTTCGAGGTGCAGGGTAACATCCGATTTAATATAGAGAGAACCCGCCAGGTAAACGCCCGGCGCAAAGACCAGGCGCCCGCCACCGTTCTCAGAGATAAAATCTATGGCAGACTGTATGACACTCGTATTGAGGGTAACCCCATCATTTTTTGCTCCAAAAGAAGCAGCAGGATAATCTTTGGCAAAAAGCGGGATACTCAATCCCAAAGCCAGAATCAATATTTGTAATTGCTTTACATAATTAATCATCTCGAAAAAATTAAATGAAGGTGAATAACTATTGCCTCTTAAAGAGAAATCCCCTTGCTGGTAATGGAGTTTTGAACCGTTACAAACTGATTGTTCAGGTTCACCAATGGCGTCTTTTTCACTTCCACAAACAAATCCTTCAGGTTCACCCATTTACATCCGTTCAAAACAATACCTGCGGACGTGGCGATGTTTTTTCCATTAATATCCAAGCCTTCCAGATTCACCGTTTTACATCCGTTCAGCACCAGTGCATTATAAGGCCCGTTCCAAAAATGGATACCGGTAAAAGATACATTCATACAGTTAGATAAGGAAACCAATGCCGGTTCACTATCCTTCCTGATATATCCCAAACTCAATAAATCATTGGTATTTTTTATAAGCGCATTGCCACTGCCTTCAATGACACCCTTACCGTAAATACCAATATTCGATTGCCCGTCGGCTTCAATGAGCGCTTTCGTAGCACTCTTACTATTATAATCGTAGGGAGAAGAAGCGCCTACCAGTATAGCGCCTTCCTCCAGGCGGATTTTCACTCCTGATTTAAGATGAATAGTACCCGTCAGGTACCTGCCGACATAAAACACCAGCGTGCCTCCTCTATGCTCACTGATATAATCAATTGCTTTTTGGATGGAGCCGGTATTATTGGTGATTCCATCGGATTTTATTCCGAAAAATGATGCATTGTATTCATTGGCGCTAACACTCAAGCCTACAAAAAGGAGTAATACGAATAACTTATACTTTTTCATTGATGTCAATTTTTGAATGGTTTTATAATTATTTTTTCTTCTGCGTTACGTTGTTTAAAATGGTTTGCTTTTTATTTTTAGCCGCCGGTTCTGTGATGGTCATCTTTTGCAGCTTTAAATCTTTGGCATCATCTACAACAATTGCCGGACGATAATCCGCTTCTTTAGCTCTTAAGATAACATTATCAAAAGTGATATTATCAGCGTGCCTTACATAAAATCCCCAGGCAGGCAACTCCTTGAACTGCGAAAATTCCGGATAAGCAAAAGGCATCTCCGGAATGCTCTCTAATTCTTCCTTACTGGTTCCCCGCTTTGCATAGTAAGGGTTTCCGCCACCGGGATATACAATTTCAATATTACTTAACGTTACATTTTCAATCCTCCAGTCCGGCAGTCCCACAATAGCCGAAGGTGAAATATTCCTTGGAAGATCCTCTACGGGCCCTTCATAGGAATACCCCGAATCCGGCTTTGAAAGCGGTACTTCGGCATATACATTTTTGATGATAACGTCTTTTAAGATAGAAGCCTTGCCATCGTTTAACGGCTTATACCGGTCTCCAATCCGTAGGAAAATCACATTGCCCGTATTGTAAGATTTTACCCCGTCAATCAATATATTCTCAACAATCCCGCCGTCCACCGACTGTAAAGTAATAGCCGAACGATAGGTGTCAAATATAGTCACATTCGTAATCTTAAAATTCCGGAATCCGCCCCTGCTCAACGTACCGAATTTAATTCCGTTAGCGCTTGACCTGCCCGAGCAATTCTCCACTACCACATTCTGACAAATTTTAGTCGCGTCATGCGATTTGAAGCAGATAATATCATCCGCTGCGTCAAAATAGGAGTTCTTAATCACTACCCCATCACAGTCCACAATATCAATCCCGTCATTATTCCAGTACGATTTACAATCTACCGTAATGCTATCCACGTACACATTCTTACACTGATCATACACCTGGTTCCAGTTGGCGGGATCCTTCAGCTTAATGCCGGTGATGGTTACGTTATTACATTCCCGAAAATAAATATTCACCGGACGATTGTCTTCCTTGGCCCTGTCATAACTCATTGCGTCAACGAGGAATCCTTTTCGTGCATATTCCAGCATACATAATGCAGTAGTAAAACCCATCCCATCAATCATTCCATCTCCGGTGATGCCAATATTGTCCTGTTTAAGAGCGAATATCATAGACATCCATCCGATGTAGGGATCTTTTACAAAATCAAGTCCGTTCCCCGAACTGCGTAATTCTGCTCCCTTTTTCAAATGAAGGGTAACATTCGATTTAAGATATACCGACCCCATAATATACACTCCCGAATCAAAAACCAGCCGTCCTCCGCCATTAGCGGTAATAAAATCTATGGCTCCCTGCACGATAGCTGTATTCAAAGTCCTTCCGTCGTTCTTTGCGCCAAAACCTGAGACCGGATAATCTTTAGCAAAAACCCCAATGCTAATGAATACCCATACAATAAAACATGCAATTAATTTTCCTGTTTTTTTCATTTTGATCCTCTTCGATTTTAATGATTTATCCATTGTATTTTCTTGTTTGTTATTCTTTTGTTTCTTTTATTCAGCGTCATGGGCCAATCGTTTCAAATCATCCCGTAAAAAAGCTGCTCTGACGATAAACCCTTTGCTGGTACCTCCAATCGCTATCACTGAATCTCTTTTATCTACCTTGATTACGTGGTCCAACCAGTCTCCGGATACTCCGGTGGGGATAACACCCAAATTCTGCCAGGTTTCACCGCTGTTATAGCTGATATAATTATTCCTTTCACCCCGGTAGGTCAGGAGACTGTCCAGATAATTACTTGCGATAACAGTGCCATACCCCAGATAAGCGTAGTCATCCAACCCTCCGCTGAATTTGGATGAAGCCTCAATCTGATCAGGTTTGTTTTGATGAATCCGGTAGTTCTCTCCCTGCGTAGTACCCTGCATAAACACATCTCCGCCGAGGTATTCTATCGCGGTAGAATGAGGTTGCAGCAGGAGAGGATTATAGGGTTTTATGATGCGTAACGGGAAAGTTGCCGGGCCCAACTGTGAAAACGTATCCCATGTTTTTCCATCGTCTTCACTTTTGTATAACCTACCCGCCCACCCGTTGACGAAAATACTGTTTCCCACTTCCTGTAAACGATACAAAAAATTATCGGAAACGGGGCCCGTCTTTTCAAAGTGTAATCCATTGTCCGTACTGCGATAGACATAAAATCCACGGGTAACCAGCACCGTATTATTTCGGGTCACACAAATACTATAAGACCAGGCCATCTTACCCATCTGCGCATCTAATTCTGCCGTCTTCTCCCAGGTAAGTCCTTTATCTTTCGATCGCCAGAAATGGGCATTGGACGTAATGAGATAGGCATAATTCCCCGGGCCTCCCATTAAACCGAGGATTTCATTATTCAGATATGTTCCCTTAGGCCCGGTTAAATCCTTCACCTTTTTCCAGGTAATCCCATAGTCCGTGCTCCTGAAAATCATACCCGAATTAGGCCATCTGCTGCCGGCCACGATGACGCCCCCACCCAAATCAGCGATGGCATCTATCCTTCCATCCCTTATCAATTCCTGCACTTCCCAATTAACGGAAGGCTGGCAGATAGTCTCGCAGAAGGGCAATATCAAGGCAACTATACTCACAAAAAATTTCATGCAGCGTTTACTTTCTTCTTTGTTTTAGTATAACCTTGAAACAATCAGCATAATAATACCGGCGATATAACAGGCAAACATGCCGTACAACAACCGGTTTGTTCCTTTAGGCGCCCTGGCAAATTCTCTCCAGATAAACACTCCCCATATAGCGGCAATCATCGCATTTCCCTGACCCAATCCGAATGATATTGCGAAGCCCGCGCGCTCTGTTGATAAGATACTCAACACCAGCCCCGTTCCCCAAATCAATCCTCCCAAAATACCCATCAGGTGGTCGCGCTGCGAACCCTTAAAATACATCGCATAGCTTACCGGCTGACCGGCAACCGGCTTTTTCATCATGATGGTATTAAAGAGAAAATTGCTCAACAAAACGCCTGAGGCAAAGCACACCACAGCGGCATAAGGCTCCATCTTACCCGCTTCCGGAATCCGAAAATCTCCTGTCATCGAGCTACCGATGAAGCGATAAAAAAATCCAAATAATACCCCGGCAACGATTGAAAGTACCAATCCCTTTACCGAGACGTTTTTCTCCTCCTTCTGAAGATTCCTTTGTGCCTTCGCCGACAATAAAATGGCCGCTGCCACCAGTGCAACACCCGCGAACAGATAGAACGCATTCCCCACCGGCGCCGCCACATAATTGATCAGCACCCCCAGTATAAGACCAATGCCCGCCCCCACCGGGAAAGCTACCGACATACCCGCCAGCGCAATAGCTGCGACAAATAAAATATTGCCCAAATTAAAAATAGCTCCACCGAGCGCCGCAGAAAACATGTTTTGCCAGTCTGCCTGAAACAGGTCAGCCATAAAAGAACGACCATCGGTTCCTGAAGAGCCTAAGCTAAATGCAAACAGCAAAGCAGCAATTAATATACCCAACACATAATCCCAATAGAAAAGCTCAAAGCGCCAGTTTTTACTGACTAACTTTTGGGTATTGGGCCATGACCCCCAGCACAGCATCGTGACTATGGATAACAAAACAGCAACCGTGTAGGTACCGACTATATACATAATTTTCGTTTTAAGCTACTCTGTTCCTTAACGGCTGACCTGTCAGCCCTCTTACCAATTCATCCATCGCCATCCTTTGCAAAACCGGGATACTGGAGGCACTATACCACGCCGTATGCGAAGTAAGTATAGTATTATCACAACTCATCAGGGGATGTGTTACAGGCAGTGGTTCTTCCTCAAAAACATCCAATCCCGCAGCGCCTATCCTTCTGTTCAGCAGCGCTGATGCCAAAGCCTCATTATCAATTAATCCACCCCGCGCTGTATTGATTATGATTGACTGAGATTTCATTTGTCCGATGGTTGCCTCATTGATAATATGATGCGTCGCATCGTTGAGTGGCAGGTGCAGTGATATGATATCCGCCCCTTCAAGTAACTGCTCAAGCTTTAATGACTCAACATTATTCTTTTTCATTTCCGGGGCTTCAACAAATGGATCATAGGCAGCAGTTTTAAATCCGAGTGCCGCCGCTCTTTTTAAAACTTCCCGTGCTATTCTGCCATAGCCCAAAGTGGCAAAAGTCATTTCTCTAAAGGGCGGCATCACCAAAGGAGGTGTAATTTTCCAGTTGCCTGAGCGCACCCGTTTATCCGTTGTAGTCAGCTGCCTGGCCAGTGCTATTCCCATAGCCACTGCGTGATCGGCTACTTCATCAATACAATAATCCGGAACATTGCAAACCGGTATGCCCATTTCTTTTGCTGCTTTCAGGTCCACATTATCCACTCCTATTCCATACCGCACAATGATTTTACAATTTTCTAATCCCTCTATAACCTTTCTGCTCACGGGAGCCCACTGGGCCAAAATCGCATCTGCGGTTTTAGTAAGTTCCAGCACTTCTTCTTCAGTTCTGCACTGTCCGGTCACCAAATCGCAGTCTATTTTTTCAGCAGCTTCTCTTTCGTAATCAATTGTCGGAAACCCGTAATCTGTAATAACAATCTTCTTTCTCATGCATAAATTCTTCGGTCGTAGTATAAAATTCCGCAGGTACTTACATGGTGAGTACTGTTTTAATCCAATCTTTTTCTTTCGAAACTAATCCGGCAAACACCGTCGCTCCTTCGGAAAGGGGAAAATAATCTATCCAGGAAGTAACATCCACTCTTCCATCTGTAATCAAATCAAGCGCCGTTTTCATTTCGTCATCCTTACAGGCATAGCTTCCTATTATTTTCTTTTCCGGAAGAATAATATCATAACTATGATAAGGCTGACTGTTTTGATGCAGCCCAATCATCACCATGGTTCCCCCCGGTCTTAATAATTTTAATCCCAGCCGGTTGGTCTGTTCCATTCCCACTGCATCCACCACAAGGTCTAACCCATCGCCCGCCGTAATAGCCGCTATGGATTCTTCTATATTTTCTTTTGCTGAATTGATGGTATGAACAGCGCCCAATTTTTTGGCGACAGCGAGTCGTTCATCTTTGATATCCGACACAATCACCGGAACGTTCCTCAACGCCTGAAACGCCAGTTGTGCCATCAGTCCTATTGGCCCTGCCCCAAAAACCAGCATCTGATTCAAATGCAGATGATTGGTTAATCCTACCATGTGCACGCCATTTGCCAAAGGCTCCGAAAGGCAAGCCGTCTCAAAACTAACGTGATCACTCATTGGGATTAAACATCTTGCCGGCACATTCACATACTCTGCAAAAGCACCTCCCCTGTGCATGCCAAAAATCTGTCTCCTTACGCACAGGTTGGTCTCCCCGCGAAGGCAGGAACTACAGGCGCCACAGGAAACTAAGGAATTACTAACCACCCGCATTCCTTCGCGAAAGTGCTTCACTTCTTTCCCCACTTCCGCAACGGTTCCGCTAAACTCATGCCCCATAATCAACGGGGGCTTTCTTCTCTCGCTTCGTGAGGCAAAGGATTCCAGTTCGCTTCCGCAAATACCGCAAGCGCCCACCCTCAGCAATACTTCATCGGACGCAATAGAGGGCACGGGCTGAGTGGCTATGGTCAACTTCCCATATTCGGGATACAATAGTGCCTGCATTTCATTTTTCATTGCTAATCATTTATTCAATCTGTTTTTACGCAACCAGCGCTACCGCCCTGATGGGCGACCCGTCTCTTCCTTTGAAATTTAAAGGAAATCCGATAAAGGTAAACTCATCGGGAGCCATATCTAAATTGGCCAAACTCTCTACAATCACAATTTCCTTAGGAAGTAAAATATCGTGATGAATTTCATACCAGTCTTTACCCGGCGTTGGGGTATCCATCCCCAGCATTCTTATATTTTTACCGGCAAGGTATCGTCCCGCTTCCTGGGTGAGCGAAGGAAAATCGGAGAAAAAATTTTCCTCTCCAAAATGTTTGTGCCAACCCGTTTCGTAAATAATACGCGCCCCGGGCTGAAGCAGCTTTTCATACGGCTTAAAGTCCTCCACGGTGAGTTCTTCATTGGCTTTTTTGGGGATGCGCAATAAATGAGCCGGTCCGTAAAACCAATCCAGCGGCATCTGGTCCAGTGTCTTTCCATCATCTAAAAAATGATACATTGCGTCTAAGTGCGTTCCCTGGTGAGAGCCTATGACAATTTGCGTGATGTTATAGCGTAAGGTTTTTGTATTGCCATGAGGAACAATACTCAGCTTGGGATCCATGGGAAAAGTTTGCTGACCATGCTCCAGCGGGTGAGATAAATCTATAAACTTCATAAAAAAGTATTTTCAACCGTGATGAAAAAGGATGACGCCATTCTTTGTTAAAGCTGTCATTTAGCCAGATAGCCGCCATCCACCAGCAGGTCGCTTCCCGTAATGAAAGAGCTGTCATCGCTCGCCAGGAAAGCAACTGCCGAGGCCACTTCTTCCGGTCGCCCCTGCCGGTTCAGCAGGTGCATCGCGGATGCCCGTTTATTTTCTTCCTCTAAATCCAAACCCAGTTTCTCACAGGAGTTGACAAATGCCCTCGTATAAATATACCCCGGGCAAATGGTATTCACCCGGATATTAAAGGGCGCCAAATCCTGGGCCCAGCATTTGGTCAGTCCGCGGATGGCAAACTTGGTGGCATTATAGGTGGCAAAATTTGACTGCCCGACGAATCCACTGACGGAAGAGAAATTAATGATACTGCCTCCGCCGTTTTCCTTCATCTGTTCAACGATATGTTTTGTGATGAGCGAAGTGCCCCGGATATTCACCGCAAGAATATTATCCCAATCCTCCGTGGTGGCATCCACACTCTTAAAAATAAAACGTGCCGCAGTGTTCACCAGCACATGAGCCGCTCCCATCTGTTGCTTAATTTGCTGTGCTATCGTACTTACTTCTTCTTCCTTACTGATGTCCACCCGGAAATAAACCGCTCCTATTTTTTCAGCCCGGTTTTCTTCATCTGCCGCCACATCCAACAGCACCACTTTACATTCTTCTTCAATCATACGCTGAGCGGCAGCATAACCCAGGTCGCCGAGCCCCCCGGTAATCACGACTATTTTATTTTTAAGACCACGCATAATACAGATATTCAGATTTGTCAGTTATAAAAAATTATCTTCCCTCTAAGTCTTATTCATATTGAAAAGTATATTTTCCGGATGCCAGCCTAAAACGGGTGTTCCCATTTTTCTTTTCGAGCAACCTGACACCGCTCGCCTTTGCTGCCGGTGCCCCTCCCTCTAATATATTACTATCAGTTGGTAATGTCAAAGTAGCTGAGCTATTTGTGGGTACTTCAATTTCGTACACGTAACGATTACCTTCCTGTTTCCAGGAAACGCCAATCCTTCCGACAATCGAATGATAGTAACCTTTCGCCCAGGTTAAGGTGCCGCCAGGTTTGGGCTCAATATAGAAATGACGGTACCCCGGATTATTTTCATCCGGGCTGATACCTAATATATGCTTGTACATCCACTCACCTACAGCGCCAATGGCATAATGATTGAAGGAATTCATACCCGGATCCTGAAATCCCCTGCCTTTTACATAGCCATCCCATCTTTCCCAGATGGTGGTAGCGCCCTGGTCAATGGAATATATCCAGGAAGGGAACCGGTGGCTTTCGAGTAAGCTATAGGCTATCTCAGGATGACCGTTCAAACTCAACTGATTCATAAACCGTTCGGTTGTATGAATGCCGGTTGAAATACGTCCGTCGTAGTCCTTTACTGCCTGCACCATATTGCTAACCACCTTGGCCTTTAATGCTTCGGGAACCAATCCAAATTCAAGCGCCATCCCATACCCAGCCTGAGTATTTCCTTTAATGATTCCATCCTTACTGATAAAATTGTTGATAAAAGCCTGACGGATAGCTTTTGCCAATGAATCATAATGTTTGTACTCCTTATTTTTATTTAGGATGCTACTTGCTTTGGCAAGCAGTGCGGTGGAATACGCAAAATAAGCCGTACTAAAAACATCTTTCGGAATGGCTCCGCCGTCTTTGGGGTAGTCCGCTGCTTTAATGGAATTACCATTCAGCCAGTCGCCATAGTTTTGCCCGACTTCATTTATTCTTATGAGGTCGGGGTTCATCTTATACACCCGGTCAATGAACTTACACATCGCCTCATAATTACTTCGTAATATTTTCTTATCCCCATAATTTATATATGCTTTCCAGGGAATGATTACTCCTGCATCGGCCCAACCCGGCGCATCATAATACCGGAGGCTCTGCGTAATATGAGGCGCATAGTTTGGAAATCTTCCGTCTGCTGTTTGCTCATCGCGGATATCCCTGAACCATTTCTTATAGAAGGCCTCCATATCCATATTGAACATGGCTGTCTGTGCAAACACCTGTGCATCTCCCATCCAACCGGAACGCTCATCCCGTTGAGGGCAATCGGTTGGCACACCCGGAATATTTCCTAACTGCGTCCAGAAAATATTACTCCATAGTTGATTCAGATCTTTATTCGATGTTTCCAGGTATGAAACCACCGGAGCGGAAGAAGCCACAACCTTTCCCGTAACTTCGGATAACCCCGGCGCTTTGGATAATCCGGTTATCTCCACATAACGAAACCCGTGGTAAGTAAACTTAGGCTCGTAAAAAACTTGCTCTTCCCTCGCAGGTATATAGATATCTCTGGATTTCGCGTGCCGCAGGTTTTCAACGTAGAGCGTACTGTCGTCATTCAGCATCTCGGCATAGCGAATCGTAATTTTTCTGCCGGGATTATAAGGAAGTTTCAGACTGATCCAACCGGCCATATTCTGACCCATATCAATAATATAAGTCTTTGGCCTATATTTAAATTTCGTCAGCTCAAATATGTTTACCGGCTTCACTTCTCTTACGACTTTAACGGCTTCATTCATTTGTGCGTTTAACGTAACAGAAGGCGAATAAACCGTAGCGTTCGTCCACCGGTCATCCTTAAAGCCCGGCATCATCCAATCTTTCGGATTGTCGCGTTCATCAAAAACCTCGCCGTCAAAAATAGATGCTTCTTTTATGGGGCCATCTTTAAATAATTTCCATGTTTCATCCGAAACAATCGTTTCGGTTGATCCGTCCCCGTATTCAATGTGTAGCTGCGCTAATAATTTAGGATAGAACCCGTATCGCCCCCTGTAAAAATGATCCCACAGATCGCCGGCGTACCAACCGTCCGCTAAAACAGCGCCTATGGCGTTTTCCGAAGGCGTGAGTAACGAGGTAACATCATACATAAGTCTGATACTGAACACGCTTTGTATAATCTGTCCATTCGGGCGCCAGGATATGATCGCCCACCCTGTTGCCATTCAAATGAATTTCATACAAACCCAAAGCGGAGGCAAACAGTGTAGCACGCTTCACTTCTTTCTGAATCTTAAATGCTTTTCGTAACAAAGGAGAAGGAGGAATAATATACCTATCGAAATCTGTAGCCGGGTTGATGGAATCAACTCCTATCCATTTTGCTTTCCAGTCGCTCCTGCTTAACAGCCCCATTGACCAGTACTGAATTTCGCTCCAACCGCTTTCTCTATTCTTCTCATCCCATACCTTTATTTTCCAAAAATAATACTGTCCTGATCGTAAACCCGCACCCTTATAGACGATATGATTTGTTTCCCCGCTTTTCACTTTTCCTGTATTCCACCAATCGCCCTGGTTGTTTCTTAATTTCATGCTATCATCCGAAACCAAAATTTGATAAGCAATCTGTTTTTTACCTTTTTCAGGCGACTGCAATTCCCAGCTGAAAGAGGGGTTGAGCACATCCAGACCCAAAGGATTTCTTAACAGTTCACACCTTAAATTCTCAAGTTCGAAATCCTGACCATGAACAGGTGCAAGGGAAAAGGCAACAACAAAGGCTCCTAATACACAAAGTTGAAATCTGCGATAGCCCGAAAAAAAACCGGAGATACAATGTTTTAAGATCATGAAGCGTACGAAATTTAGAATACCTGTAATGTTACTCAATTTTCAGTTACTTTTCGTCCCCCGACGTTAATAAATTATACAGCAAAATAATATTCTCAAAGCTGAATAGACAACCGCTAACCGGCTATTTGCGCCTTCATCCAAAATCGGTCTTATAGTCACAACCTTTGGATGCTAAAGACCGGCTCCCTTCATAAAAAAGGATAGACCACTTAGAAAAGTGGTCTATCTGTCGATCAACTTCGAAATCTGATTAGTTTTGCACCATCAACGGATTATTGTTCATCTCGTCAAAAGGAATTTCTGCTGTCATCTTTGAAACGGGCAGTTGTCCTTTGTTAATATGATTATTGGAACTGCTCCTGTCCACGGGAATGTTCCAGCGCCTGTTATTGTAGTATTCCAGTCCGCCTTCACCCCACATTTCTATACGAGTCTGTAATTGCACCATCTGTAAAGCAGTCATACCCGCCATAGCCGGATAATTATCAACCGTTAGTACCGGAGATCCGCCACGGGTTCTCGCAGCTAACAATTGATTTAAAGTATTCTTGGCTTCGCTTTCCTGTCCGCTTTGTTGTGCCAGTGCTTCAGCCTTCATCAACAACACTTCTGAAGAACGCATGTAATAGCATGTACTGGAGTTGGCCAAATCTTTATTTCCGTCTAAACTCTGCGTAGCTGCAAATTTAAAATTAATGTACGAGGGAAGTGTATTCACCGTACCGCTGGGTTGGTAGGTAAAGTTTCCAAAGTCCGTATTATCCTGGAAACAATCCTTTCTATAATCGTCATCTGCAATCAGGTTATACAAGCGTTCATCAATCCTTTTATATGCTCTGTTCAATCCACCATAACTTGGTCCAAAAGGATTCATCAGGCTGTTGAAATAATTGTTGGCAATACCAGTTGGAAAACCTAAAATTACTTCCGGATTCTTATCATTATTCAGGAATCCGTTATCCACCGGGTCGAAAACCGGATTAGCGGGTGTTCCTGTATTTTTTCCGCCATAAGCCGCTTCAGTCATCAAGCTCAGCCCGGAATAACCAGACAGAATGCTATTGCAAGCGGTGACGGCAGCCGGCCAATCACCGGTAACGAGAGATACCCTTGCCAAAACGAAATTCGCCACACCCAGATCAATATCCGATGGATTAGCCGTATAACCGGTACCCGCTGCCTGAAGCAGGGAAATAGCATTCGTCAAATCGGTCTTAATAAACCTGTAGGTATCTTCCGCCGAAGCGCGTGCCTGAAATTGCTGGTTGGGATTAAACTCCGTGTAAAGTGGCATACCCAATTTAGTCTTTCCGCCCTGCGTATAGGCATCCTGGTAATTTTCCATCAGGAAATTATAGGAATAAGCCCTCACCACCAAAGCCCTGGCCTTTGCGTCCTGCAAAAAGCTATTATTCGCCACAACGTCGTCCGGCAAAAATCCTAACATCTGATTTGCCTTGGTAATATTTCCCCAGGCATAATACCAAAACGCCACATTATTTGCTCCGCCGCTTGAGCCTTGAAAATTCCCCAAATTATACTCAATAGAGCCCGCCAACACATCCGAAATTGCCTGATCACCCAATACAATATCATTGGCTTCAAGATTTCTCATAACGCCCAAGCCCTGATTCGTATAATAAGAAATATCAGCTACACCCATACCAAAAATACCGGCGGTATTAAAAGTAAGCGGCATGTTGTTGGCCATACTACCCATAATCAGCTTGATTTGCTCAGGGGTGCCATTAGCCAACAGATCACGAATCTGCTGATCCTGTAAATTATTGGGAGGTGGCACATCTAACTTTTTAGAACAACCAACAGAAAAAAGTATAGCTGCTGCAAATAGTCCTCCAATATATTTTCTTACATTTTTCATATTGTAAACTTTTTTAACATCATGATTAATTAGAAATTAATATCTATTCCAAAAGACATGGAGCTCATGGGTAGATAATAATCCGCACCTACTTCCATACCATTTACCAATGACAACCGGGGATCAATTCCAGAATGAGAAGTAAAGAACGCCAAATTGTCAGCGGAAGCATAAATCCTCAATCCTGCAAGAGACAATCTGCGAAGCACATTACCACTCAAATTATAGCCCAGGGTTATATTCTTTACATTCAGGTAACTGGCATCAAACAAAGACATATCGCTGTATGCCCATGAACCCAACGTTGAACCTCCGGTGAAGTTAGCATCACCCTGGTAGAATAACATGGGAAACTTCGCATTGGGCCGGTCTGCCGTAAACGTATTGTTCAAAAGCTCACGCGACAATCCGCCATCAATTTCTCCGCTTCTGTAATAACCGTTGGCATAGGAGACACTGAAGAATTTACCACCAAACTGGTAAGCCAAAACAGCGCTTAAATCAAAGTTCTTATAATACAAAGCCGTTGTCAATCCTCCTATCCAGTTCGGCAGAGCAGAACCGGTTCCGTACTGATTAGCCAGCCTGTAATTTGTCGTACTTACATAAGAACCAATAGCATCTGAAGTAAAGCGGCCATTATCATGGTCAGCCTGCGTTACCGTATGCTGGAACATAGGTAGTCCTGAATTCTGATCTACCCCTTTGTAGATGTACAAATAGGTATTGTAGTAATCCTTGCCCTCGCCACGCAGATAAACGGGTACCGGTGTAGTTGCACCGCCGGATTTAGCCCATCCGTCCACCGTTCCCGTATGCATACCGTTCAGTGCAGGTACGCCAACACCTTCCGGAACCTTTGCCAGGATTGTTCTGTAATGCGTTCCCGTAATACCCACATTCCATCTTAGACTCTTGTTGCGGATAATGTCTCCGTTCAACTCAATCTCGAATCCGCGGTTCGCTATCTGTGCGTTATTCTTAATCAGGGATGTCTGTCCCATAGAATAAGGGAGCGGATTAGCAAAAACAGCGTTCACCGTTAATTTATTATAATAATCAATAGAACCGTTTAATCTATGATTGAATATAGCAAAATCAATACCGGCATCAAAAGTGTTTGTATTCTCCCATGTTAACGAAACATTGGGCAACACACCCTGAGTCAGATTATAACTTGCCGGAATACCTACTCCGTTAGATGCGGTCGCGTAGTTGGCGCTAAAGGCCCAAAGCTGGTATCCCGAATAGTTTCCAATTCCTCCTTCATTACCAATGACACCATAGCTGGCCCTGACTTTCAAATTATCCAACCATCCTCTGGTTCCTTCCATGAAGTTCTCTTCAGACATCAACCATCCCAGTCCTGCCGACCAGAAGGTTCCCCAGCGATCTTCGGGGCGCCTGAACTTGGATGAACCATCTCTTCTCACAGATCCCTCAAAGAAATACTTCTGGTTGAAATTATAGTTTACCCTGCCAAAATAACTTTCCATTCTTATCAAATCACCTCCTATTGCAGGAGTGCCGAACGGAGCTCCGGCGGTATTATAACGACTCGTAAAGTTACCGGCGCCCAAAAATTCATTTACCAAAGAATAAGCAGAGGCAAAGTTCACAATATCATTGTTCCATTGATAATACTCGTGTCCTGCCAGAGCCGTTATGGAATGAGTACCTAAATCCTTATTCCAATTCAACAGTTGCTGGCTGTTCAGCACGTTGGTATTATTAGTGAGCTTAGCTAAAGCCCCGACTCCCTGTGCCTGACCGGTTTCTAAATTACCATAACGGGTACGCATTTCAGAAAAACGTTCAAAAGCCAGATTCGTGGTAAAACTGAAATCTTTCAGGAAGGTAACCGTAGCATATCCCCTTAAATTTAAATCATTGGAAATATTCCTGTCTACGTCCTGATCAAGTAATTTTGGAAGATTAATTGCGTATCTCTGATTGGTGGTCGGCCCCAAAGGAGAATAGCTTTGTCCCGCATTGTCCACCACTTTATTGGTACCATCAGGATTCTTCACGATATTCCCGTTTTGGTCTCTTGCAAAAAGTGATACCAACGGATTACCCGAATTCACCCAACGGAAAACGTTTTGAGATACCGTACCCGGATTACGACCAAAACGGGTTGCAGGGCTCTGTGTATTACGGTAAGCAAAACTTGAGTTACCTCCCACTTTCAACCAGCTTGTCAGTTGTGCATTAATATTCGATCTGAAGTTGTAACGCTTAAAAGAAGAACCGGTAATATAAGATGGGTCTTCCTGTAAACCTAATGAAACGAAGTAGTCCATTCTATCCGTTCCGCCGCTTGCAGACAGATTATGTTCCTGCCTGAAAGGTTTCTTAATAAAATAATCATCATAGGAACCGGCAGGGAACAACAATTTCGCATCCGGGTTCAATTTACCGTCTGTATTCACCAGGTATGCACCGGTCATCGTGGAACTCGCCGTAGTACCGGAACCTGTCGGAACATAAGACGCTCCCGGTACGTTATACAGCATCCAGTTGCCCAAAGCATTACGGCTAAAGTTGGTCATGCTGCCATTATAGTCAAATAAATGCTGGCTCGCAAACAACGCTGCATCTTCATGCGACATGTTCGGGCTTTTGAAATTGGTAGTAAAAGTACCATTGGTAGAACTGTTGCCAGCCACACCGTAGCGGGCAGAATTATAAATTGCCAGCCAGGTATATTCGTAAAAATCTTTTGCATCATGTATCAGGTCGGGGCGCAGGTCCTTGGAAAGATAATTGTACCCCATTCTTGTACTGTAGGAAATTTTCGCTTTGCCGGATTTCCCTCTCTTCGTAGTTACCATTACAACGCCACTCGCCCCACGGGAACCATAAATAGCCGTGGAAGCAGCATCTTTCAAAATGGTTACACTTTCAATATCCTTGGGATTGATAGAAGCCAGTTCGTTCGGATAAAGGGAAGGAACACCATCAATCACAATCAATGCATTGGAGCTGTTCTGACTGGTAGAGCTGACGCCGCGAAGACGAATACCCATATCCAGACCCGGTTGACCGTCAATAGCGGACACCTGTAAACCCGGCACAACTCCTTCCAGCGCCCTGGTAACCGTGGTGTTAGCCTGAGCATTGATAATATTGGCGCTTACCGTTGTAGCCGAACCCGTAAAAGCCGCTTTCTTAGTGGTACCGTATCCTACGACCACCAACGTATCCATAGCAGCCTGACCGGTACTCATCGTCACGTTAAGGGAGGTCCGGTTGCCCACAACTACTTCTTCGGTATTAAAACCTATAAAAGTGAACACCAGAACAGAATTGACCGAAGGCACATTGTCCAGAGAAAAATTACCACTTGCATTGGTAGAGGTACCCACAACGGTTCCCTTCACCATTACGGTAACTCCTTCCATGGCTCCTCCTGTCGCATCAGTTACTTTTCCTGATACAGAAATCTGTGCACTCAAACTAAAATAAAGGCACGTTAACAAAGGAATTAAAAATAATAGCTTTCTTTTCATTGTAATCAGTTTAGTTTGTTAGAAAGTTTTTGGACATAAAGACTATTTAAAATGTATAGAATAAAAAGCATCTCATTAACGGAGCGTTAGCTTGCGTACTCCATCACGTAACGGGTGAACCTCTGCATCCGATGAGCAATTCCATGAGAGACCGGGGAGAAGTACTGAGCGGTTTTTCATCAAAAGATTCATTGCAAGCGTTGAAAAATTTCATAAAGGAGTTTTGGTCAGATTCGAAAAAGTGAAAAGTGTCGGCTATGCCTTACTATCGGATCATTTTTCATTTCTATCCAAGTTGCTCACATTCATTTATAACAAAGTTTTAGTAAAAGTAGCTTTCCTGTAATCTTAACGATTATATAAAATGTCATTTTGTTTATCCATTTTGATATTAAGAGCGATATCTTTCTTTTGCTTCTCCTCAAAAACGAATATTTTCGTAAGTAAATAAACAATAGCATATGTACAAACTATTGGCCATATTTTCCACTGTACTGATCGTTACGCATTCCCTTCCATCTTATGCACAATTTGACAATTCCATAGTACCCGATGAGGTTATGCTCCAAACCTATCATGAGATTAAAACGCCTCATAAATACGGGCTTGTTCTTACCCCGTCGGATAATAATCTTGCATTTGACAGCCCCAGTGTTTTCAAAAAAGGCAGTAAATGGTATATGATCTATATCGCTTACGACGGCAGAGGTTATGAAACGTGGATAGCTCAAAGCAAAGACCTCCTCCGTTGGAAAACTTTGGGCCGCGTCATGTCATTTACCGATTCTTCCTTATGGGATGACAACCAAAGAGCCGGATATGCCGCATTAGAACAATATCAATGGGGAGGGAAATATAAACTTCAACGTTATCAGGGAAAATACTGGATGTCTTACCTTGGTGGAAACACCAAGGGATATGAGGCCGGAGTTCTTTCAATCGGTATGGCGAATACAAAAAAGAATCCGGCAACGGCACATGAGTGGGATCGGCTTCCCAAACCAATACTAACAATCCATGATCAGGACCGAAGCTGGTGGGACAACGTCACACTTTACAAAAGCCAGGTGATATGGGACAAAGCCAAAACTCTCGGATATCCTTTCGTCATGTATTATAATGGTAAAGGTCCGGATACTATCAGAAAAGCCAAACAAACAGAACGAATCGGCATGGCGGTTTCCGATGATATGATTCATTGGAAGCGATACGGAAAAGATCCGGTTCTGGATCATCAGCACGGAATAACCGGCGATGCCTATATTCAAAAGATAGGCGACCTGTGGGTGATGTTTTATTTCGGCGCCTGGTGGGGTCCGTACAAGGGAGCGTTCAACCGCTTTGCCTGTTCCTATGATATGGTTAACTGGACAGACTGGAAAGGAGAAAACCTGATTGAGCCTTCGGAGCCTTATGACGACCAATATGCGCATAAAACCTCGATTGTGAAACATAAAGGCGTAGTATATCATTTTTACTGCGCCACCAATAAGTTCAATCAAAGAGGCATTGCCGTGGCTACGTCCAAAGATATCGGCGAAAGCACAACCCATTTTATAGCCCCGCCAGCTACAGAGAAAAAATAGACGGCAACAATAATCATAGTGAAAAAAACGGTGGCGACCAGGCTAATTTCTGCTCTTTCTTTTCACTGCCCTGTATTCTGAAGGAGCCAGCCCGTTTTTCTTTTTGAATAATTTGGAGAAATAAAATTCAGATTCAAATCCGGTCTGATAAGCGATCTCATTTACGTTTAAATCTGTTGAACGAAGCAACTCCTCTGCCCGGCTGATCCGGATATGGATAAAATATTGATGGGGAGAAAACCCCGTTTCCTGTTTGAAGAGCTTCCTGAATTTAGAATATCCCATCGGCAATTCCTGAACCAGTTTTTTAATATCAATGGAGTTACCCATAGACTCCCGGATCAGAAACATCGCCTTCTGGATTAATTTTTTATCGGGCACGTCTCCTTCATCCTTATGAATGGAGATCATATGAATCAATCCCAGTATCTCCAGCGTAATTCCCGAAATAATCTGGTGATATCCCAGGCTTCCTGCTTTTACCGTTTCCAATAAATTCTGAAATAGAATCAGGAGTAATTCATTCATTCCTGCATTGACAAACGGATGCTCGGGACTGAAGAATCCTTTATTCATGAGGTCGGCGGGATAATAACCGTCAAAGCCCACCCAGTATTCTTCCCATCCTGTGTTCAAATCCGGTTTATAACGGTGCCATACGTTCGGATACAGGAAAAAGCAGGTTCCTTCGTTGATCACCTGTGGGTGCGTGAACGCCGACTCAAATTTGCCCTTACCCCTGGAGATAAATACAATATAATATCCGTTGAGTATTCTGCCCTTATTCCAGTCAAATGCATGCGTTTTCGGATGTCCTTTGATCGGGTATTTTTCTCTCGGGTTTACGCGGGTATACCCGACAGTGGTAACATAGAATCCCCAATTCTTTTCCGTTTGCGTGACGGGCAGATATTTGTAATAGTTTTTCACACCAATTGTTGACCACCTGTCATTTTAGGTTCCGGTATCAAAAAGTATAAATAATGTAACAATATGTATATTTTATTAAAGTTATTAAAAACTACATTTGTACGAATCGTTTTCTACACATTTCGTACAATCAATCCTTTTGCAAAGATGTCCCAATTCTATAATCCGGCAAAACCCGAAAAAGAAAATAAAAGGCAGCAAAATCCCGTATTCATTCAGAAATTCAAAAACAATTTTTCAGTTAATCTATTAAAAATTATTGCATGAAAATAACGCAGGTAAAATTATATACGATTAATTCAGGGGACACGGGCGCGCGTGGCGCTTCAATGGGCGAATCCCAGTACTGGGGCGGCGGATGGCAGGCACAAACGCTTATCTCCAATCCTATGTCGGCTTACCCCAGGTATTCAAAAGTTCGTTCATCCTGGATGGGTCCCGGACAGGATCCCTTTGCCATTGAGATCACAGCGGATAATGGCATAACGGGACAGTGTGTAAATTACGGCGGCGGTTCATTCGCCTGTGCGGTTATTGAAAACCACTTCAAACGATTTTTGATAGATCAGGATCCATTTAATATCGAGATGATTTGGGATCAGATGAACCGTTCAACGCTGCCCTACGGGTTGGGAGGTATAACCAATATGGCCATTGCAGGTGTCGATCTCGCTCTTTATGACTTAGTCGCTAAATCTTTGAATATTCCCGTATATAAATTCTTAGGCGGCAAAACCAAGGAATCCATCCCCTGTTATGTTACCATTCATCCTGATTATGCTGATCACTGGAAAGACAGAGGCTTTATGGGCGTAAAAATAGCCGCTCCCTGGGGCGTGGAGAGTGGAAGGGACGGACTCCAAAAAACAGAGAAACTCATCGCCAAATTACGCAAAGACCTTGGTGATGACCTGGAAATTATGATTGATTGCTATTTATCCTGGGATGTGGAATTTGCCTCCCGGATGGCAGAACGCTTGCGGGATTATGATGTGAAGTGGTTTGAAGATCCGCTGCAAAACGGCTGGGCTACGGAACAAAACGCCTACTTACGCGAACGCATTGCTCCCATTCAATTGGCAACCGGCAATCTGGAGTTTCATTATAAAGCGTTTCATAACATTATAGCAAATAAAGCTACTGATATTATACAGCCCGAGATTCAGTGGGCAGGCGGTTTGACAGCCGTCAGGCGTATTGCCGCTATGGCCAAACCCTATGATATGCAGGTGATCCCGCACGGGGCTTCTGTATATAACTATCATTTTGTGATGTCGAATACCAACAGCGCCTATGCAGAATTTTTAACTACCGGAGAAGGTAAAGAACTTCATCCTATATTTGATACGATTATTGGTGAGCCTTTGCCTCACAATGGACATATTATATTAGATGAAACAAAACCCGGCTTTGGCGTTGAATTAAACCGGGAAAAATTAATTCCGTACAATGGTTGAGACTAAGACTCAGTTGAATATAGCTGTGATTGGGGCCGGATATTGGGCAACCAGCGCTCATATCCCCGGTATTCTTCAGCACAAAAAAGCTAAGCTGATCGCCATTCAAAACCGGACCCTCAGTAAGGCCGCTCAAATAGCCGCTGACTTCGGCGCCGACCTGTCTTTTGATGACTACCGGACATTAATTGTAACCGCCAATCCGGATGCCGTGGTCATCAGCTCTACGCCGAATGTACATTATGAACAGGCAAAATTTGCTCTGGAACATCATAAACACGTCTTACTGGAAAAACCAATGACATTCACCGTTGCGCAGGCGCAGGAACTTTGTGAATTAGCTGAGAAGAACAACCTGCAACTTCTGGTTAGCTGCCCCTGGCATTACACCCGTCATGGGATTGAAGCCCGCCGGTTGATTCATCAGCACATTTTAGGAGATATCAAAATGATATCGGTGCTCATGACCAATCCCGTGGATAAACTGCTGAAAGGAATTAATACTTCACCCACCCATGGTATGAATCACGCTTACCTCGAACCCGGTAAAGGATCCTATAGCGATCCCAAAATCGCAGGAGGCGGACAAATCTATACACAGGTTTCTCATGCGGGCGCTTATTTAAGTTTTCTCACGGGAAAGCAGCCCGCCGAAGTGTACGCTAAATTTGACAACGACGGTTCCGTCAACGATATTTATAACGCCTTAAATATCTCTATGGAAAACGGCGCCCTCATCACGCTGGCAAGCACCGGCGCTACCCCCCTGTCTGTGCGTAATTACGAGGTAAGGGTCTTTGGCACAAGAGGGATTCTCCTGCTTGAACTTTGGAAAGGAACAATGGTATATTATCCCTTTGAAGGAGAGTCCCGGCATTACAGAGAATTGAGCGAGGAAGAAATTTATCCGGATCGGGCGCCGGTAATTAATTTCATCAACACCTGCCTGGGATTAGAAGAGAACGGTTCACCCGGTGAACTCGGCCTGGCTGCGATGAAAATTATTGAAGCCGCCACCCAATCAAACAAAACCGGAAAACCAATAAACATCTTACAAACATCATGAATCGTTTCGAAAATCAAACAGCCGTTATCACCGGCGGCGCGTCCGGTATCGGGTACGCTGTTGCAGAAAAGCTTGCGGGCGAAGGAGCTAAAATCTGGATACTGGACCGGGATGCTGCATTAGCAGAAAAAGCCGTAGAATCATTACAACAAAAGGGATATTCCGCTTCTTTTATTCAAACCGATATTACAGAGGAAGCGAATGTAAAATCGGCATTTGACAAAGTGGTCGAAACCGGCGGTTGTACTATCGTTATTAATTCAGCCGGTGTGGTAGGCCCTAATGGAATAAATACTACAGAGGTGAATGTAGCCGATTTTGAAAAAACCTGTAAAATCAACCTGACCGGCTCCTTTCTGGTTACGCAATATGCACTTAAGGCGATGCTGCCCAATAAATACGGTCGTATTCTGTTAATCGCTTCCATTGCCGGAAAAGAAGGTAATGCAGGAATGGCTTGTTATTCCGCCTCAAAAGCAGGAGTAATAGGATTGACAAAATCAGTGGGAAAAGAATACGCAGAGTCGGGTGTAACCATAAACGCTATAGCGCCGGCCACCATAATGACCGCCATGGTTGAAAAAATGGAGCCTCATCAGATAAAATACATGACCGATAAAATACCCATGAAACGTTGCGGGCAATTGGAAGAAGCCGCAAATCTGATAGCATGGATTGTATCCAAAGAAGCCAGTTTTAATACGGGCTTTACTTTTGATTTAACCGGAGGACGGGCAGTCTATTAATTGATACACTAAAAACGATTGATCATAAAAACAATTAAAGGCATTACCTGGAATCATAGCAGGGCTTTTCCACCCTTAGTGGCGGTATCGCAGCGATATGAAGAACTGCACACGGATGTACGGATCCACTGGGATAAACGGACTCTGGATGAGTTTGGCCATAAACCCATAGACCAGCTTATCCACGATTATGACTTAATCGTTATTGACCATCCCTGGGCAGGATTTTGTTTCGAAAGAGAACTGGTACTGGATCTCAAACCACAACTCAACAAACAACAATGGGATGAGCTCGCGCAGCGCTGTGTGGGAGCTTCTTTTGAGAGCTATGTTTATGACAACAAACTCCTGGCAATTCCGATAGATGCCGCTACTCCTGCCCCCTGTCGGAGAC
>JACFNM010000013.1:25022-25569 GCA_019454915.1 Chitinophagaceae bacterium | reverse complement strand
AATTGATAAAAGCAATTATGGCAATATGGATGATTGGCTTCCAGTTGAAAAGATTAGTTCAGTAAAGAAATAACGGACGGTCTTTTTGACTCAAGGGGACGTTTCACTTTCACTCCCAATGTTCGCTCACCCTCGCCTAACATTAGGTGGATTGAATAAAGCCCCCAAATTTCAAACTGATTGAAACGCATCGTAAAGCCCCGGACTTAAATACTCCAGGGCTTTATGTCTCTACAGCAGTAGAGATTCAGCGACGCCGGTAGATATTCTTTTGTCCGATTTCCCTTAGGTGGTTTTCTGAGCGTTTGGGTGATTGGAAACATGGTTATTGGATAGTATTTTCATTCGGGGTTTTAAAAAATGTACCCGTAATGGCAGGAACACGGCAATCAAGTCCCTCATTGTACACCTTATTGTCTGCCTGCCTTTCGCCACTCCAATTTCATCCATCCCCGTATTCTTAATACCGGAATGATTAAAAAAGCAAAATTTCAACACTTAATCCCATGTACATCAGCGAACTTTTAGGAGATTTGTATATGATGCC
>JACFNM010000013.1:0-25012 GCA_019454915.1 Chitinophagaceae bacterium | reverse complement strand
CCAATATGAAATTTTAAATCAATGCCATGGGAAAGCAACAAAAACAACCTGATGTGAAGCCGGAAGATCAGTCATTCACTGGCTACCCCCATTATCCTGCAAAAGAGGACATTTACGAACAAGACAAAAAAGAACCTCTTGCAGATGAAGATGCTACTGTCTCAGAAGTTCCCGATCTGGATGTCCCCGGTTCGGAGCTCGATGATCAAAATGAAAACATAGGTGAAGAAGATGAAGAAAATAACTATTACAGTCTGGGCGGGGATGAACACCATAACCTCGAAGAGCATGACGAGGACTGAAGCGGCAAGCCTTGAACAAGGTATTGTCCTGCCCGAACCATCCCCCACCCTGCCCGACGGCGCTGCCGGCATCCTGGGTATGCACAGCGTATGGTTTAAACCTGCTGCCTTATGCCTATTCTTGCTGATGGGACTATCCAATCCCCTTCCGGCTCAGAACACAAGAGCAGAGGGATACAGAGGGATATGGTTTACACTGGGGCAGTTCTCAGCCTATGGAGATAAATATTCGGGCGGACTGGGGACCTATACTTCCAGCCATGTGCCGGTTGCCATATACAGCAAAGCAGCGCACAAAACTTTTTTCGTGTACGGTGGCACAACCCAAAAAGATCAAAAACATTTGCAGATCATGATCTCCTATTATGATCACCACAGTAAACGGGTCCCCAAACCGGTAATCGTGTACGACAAAGCAGGTGTCAACGACCCGCACGATAATGCTTCACTTGCTATGGACGACCAGGGATATATCTGGGTGTTTGTAAGCGGACGAAATACCTCACGCATGGGTATTATTTTTAAAAGCAGGGAACCGTATGCCATCCACAGTTTTGACAAGGTGCTTGAAACAGAGATGACCTATCCCCAGCCCTGGTGGTTTAACGGCAAAGGGTTCCTGTTTTTATTTACCCGATACACCCGTGGCCGGGAATTGTACTGGAGTACCAGCACAGACGGTTTACGATGGGCAACAGCACAGAAACTGGCAGGAATGGGCGGTCATTACCAGGTATCCAATATGTGGAACGGCAAACTGGTAACCGTTTTCAACTACCACCCCGGTGGCAATGTGGATAAAAGAACCAATCTTTATGCTGTGCAAACCACAGATATGGGCAACACCTGGACTACCATTGATGGCAGATTAATCAGTACTCCCCTGCAACGAATACAACATCCTGCACTGATCAGGGACTTTGAAAAGGAAGGCAAACTGGTTTACCTCAACGATCTCAATTTTGATGAAGCCGGGAACCCGGTAATACTGGCAGTGGTGAGTCGTGATTTTAAACCCGGTCCGGGTGGTGATCCGCGGGAATGGGTAATCCTGCACCATACCGCCAGGGGCTGGCATTACCAAACCGTCACCACGTCTACCCACAACTATGACATGGGATCTCTGTACATCCATAAAAACAACTGGCGCATCGTGGGGCCAACAGATGCCGGTCCGCAGCTATACGGAACCGGAGGAGAAATGGTGATGTGGGAAAGCAGGAATGCTGGTAAAAGCTGGAGAAAAAAGCGGCTGCTCACGGAAAACAGTCAGCGCAACCATGCTTATGCCCGCCGCCCTGTCTCAGCCCATCCTGATTTTTATGCTTTCTGGGCCGATGGCAATACCGATAGCCTGTCGGAATCTGTGCTTTATTTCTGCAATAAAAAAGGAAACAAAGTGTGGAAGCTCCCCTATACCATGCAGAAGGATATGGAAAAACCTGTGTTGCTAAAAAATGAACTTCAGTCTGGAAATTACAAAACCCCTTTCTGACTGTGGGTAAGAACATTGTGCCGGGACACATGACGATGTAACTATTTCACCGGAAACAAAAAACAGGGACACTCTTTTTACACAGCCGGTTATGAATCTCAGCTCAATAAAAAGGATTGCCGCACCTGCAGCTTTTTCATCTCAATTAACCATGAGTGCTACAGCCCTTGTTTGGACAAACACTGAACCCGGTCTTACAACATCGCTCCCGGATATGGTTTTACAACTTCACTTGATATTTCATTTTAAGACCACCGGTATACCGGACTGAGCTTAAAAACTACCGGATTTTTTTCTTTAACTCAAAACAACTGCCACTGAAAACTAAAATGCCATTAAACAAGACTGAAACCTGCAGTGCTGATAGCAGGCAAAAATCATTGCCTCAGTGAGTTTATAAGAAACAATTTGTCTTAGGAAAAAATATTTATCCGAACCTGTGATATTTTGGTACCTCATGCGAATAATGAGTAAACCATCAAGTTGACCAATACATATTGTAAAGCATGAAAAATAGAAAAAACACAATATTAGCAATTGCATTCATTCCGGCACTGGTACTAACGACAGGGTGCAGTATCAGCATTACAAGAAACCGTTATGATATCTTTCCTGAACAAAATAATCTGCCAACGAGTATCAAAACTTTTCAAAACGATTACAGGGCAGACTCAGTGAATGACAACAAAAACGGACAAAATGAATAAATCCGGCATATTTCTCCAGGTGGTTCAGGCTAATAAAGATATCATTTACAAGGTGGTAAATTCATATTGCAAAAATGTAGATGACCGGAAAGACCTCGTACAGGAAATCATTGTTCAACTTTGGAAATCGTTTGACGGGTACGATGACAAATTCAAACTTTCAACCTGGATGTACCGGATATCATTAAACGTTGCCATATCATTTTACCGAAAAGAAAACAGCAGGAAGAAAATATCAAATCCTTTTACAGACGGAATATTCAATTTCCCCGATGATGATGGCATTAAAGATAAAGAAACGGATTCCGGACTTCTGCAAAAGTTGATTTCGCAATTAAAGGATTTGGATAAGGCATTGATGCTTCTTTATCTGGAAGAAAAGAGTCACAAAGAGATTTCGCAGATTGTTGGAATTTCAGAAACCAATGTTTCCACCAAAATCAACCGAATCAAAAGCGTATTAAAACAAAAATTTACTCAGCATATAAATCAATAAAATGGACAACACAGAACTGATCAGCATCTGGAAAAAACAAAACGCTAAGATCGAAAAAACATTAGCGATAAATGAGTTGCTTTTAAAAGAACTCATTAACAGCAAAGCCAGGTCTTCTCTGAAGTCATTAATCAGATTAAAAACAGCCGGCATCATAGCGTTTATCCTTTATCTGTTGTTTTTGGGCTATGCTTTGGCTTATGCATTGTCTAACTACTCCTCCGCCTGGAATTATTTTATTGTTTCTGTGGCTATGATTTTTATGGTGAACATAAAAGGGTTAGCCGATTATATAAAACATCTTATCTGGACTAACCACATTAACTATAATGGCAGTATAATGGAAATCCAGCAACAATTGTCAAGACTCCAAATATCAATAATTTCCCATGCCAAAACAATGTGTCTGCAAATACCGTTTTACACCAGTTTTTATTTGAGTGACAGATGGTTTCCTCAGGAAGTAGGATATGGGTACGTCATTTTCCAGGTCATGTTAACAGGCTCTTTCGTCTGTTTCAGTTACTGGCTATACAGGAACCACAAGCCGGAGAACCTGGATAAAAAATGGTTTAGGGATTTGATCGCGGGTTCGGGTGGCAGATCAGTAATAAAAGCCATGGAATTTTATAAAGAAATGGAAGAGTTTAAAAGAGATGAAAAGTACACCGGTTTGTAACAACGCTTTCAACTGCGGGCTGTGCCATTCGGTGGGGACTTTTGCAAACATTCAGATAATTGTCAGGTTGGGTTGGTGGCAAATACCAATAGCCACGGAGGCACAGTGACACCAAGCAACACGGTGCTGCAATTCCCTTTGTGAATCTTCGTGTCTTCCTGCCTTAGTGGTTAATACCGGTAAAAGAAGAATCTACAACTCAGTATCCGGGTTGTTTATGTCTGAGAAATTACAAGGTTGAGTTTACGGCATACAAAGATAGTTTCCCTTTTGTTTACCGGATTGCTTACGGGTAGTGCAGGATCGGCGGCTCATCACTGCCGCTGCAAACCCATCACGGTGTCCATGTTAATTACCTTTATTGTGTATTACATGTTTAAAAAGCAGCATGGATTCTATCAGAAAATCAATACTTTTTTCGCCGTTGTTGGTGTTCGCGCGCAGACTAAGTGAGAGACATCACCAACAGCACAATGATGCATTTGGGAACAGGTACAGATAGTTCTGCCCTTCCGTCGCACCGGGGTATCGCCTTGTCACGGCTCCCTCTCTGCGAAGACCCCGTTGGGACAGCAGTGATCTACTTCCTGCTTTCTTTTTCCCAGGTATCCCTTAAAGTAGCTGTTCTGTTGAAAATTAGATGATCGGGACTGCTGTCTTTGTCAACGGCAAAATACCCTTTTCTGATAAATTGAAATTTGTCGCCCGCTTTTGCGGTGGTCAATGCCGTTTCGATATAAGCTTCCTGAATTACCTGCAATGAATCCGGATTAATGAACCTGGTAAAATCTTCCTCGTCTCCGGGATTTTCTATGGTAAACAAACGATCATACAGTCTTACTTCGGCTTTGGCCGCATGGGATACGCTCACCCAATGGATGGTTCCTTTGGCCCTGATTCCCGAAGTATCATTACCGCTCTTGCTTTCGGGCAAATAAGTGCAGTGAACTTCAATAATGTTACCCTCCCCGTCCTTTTTAAAGTCGTTGCATTGAATGATATAAGCGCTTTTTAACCTTACCAGAGCGCCGGGCGCCAGCCTGAACCATTTTTTTGCCGGCACTTCCATAAAATCTTCCCTTTCTATCCAAAGCTCCCGCGAAAACATAACGGTCCTGGTACCACCTGCATTTTCTTCTTCGGGGTTGTTTTCGCTTTGCACTTCTTCCGACTGGTTTTCGGGATAATTGGTGATGATTAGCTTTACGGGATCAAGGACAGCCATCCGTCGCGGAGCAATTTTATTCAAATGTTCCCTCACGCAAAATTCAAGCAAGCTCATATCCACCATATTCTCCCGCTTAGCCACACCTATCCGGGTGCAGAAGTCGCGGATGCTTTCAGGAGTATAACCGCGGCGGCGCATCCCGCTGATGGTGGTCATGCGCGGATCATCCCAGCCTTCTACGTGCTTTTCATTTACCAGTTGAAGCAGTTTTCGTTTACTGGTAATCGTGTAAGTAAGGTTCCGCCGTGCAAATTCATATTGCCGGGAAGGATAGATTTCCAGCTTTTCAATCAGCCAGTCGTATAATTCACGGTGGGGTACGAATTCGAGCGTACAAATGGAGTGGGTTACGTTTTCGATGCTATCACTTTGTCCGTGCGCAAAGTCGTACATGGGATAAATGCACCATTTGTCCCCAGTCCGGTGGTGATGGGCGTGTTTGATTCTGTACAACACCGGGTCGCGCATAAGCATATTGCTATGAGCCATGTCAATTTTTGCCCTCAGTGTTTTAGCGCCGTCGCCGAATTCTCCCTTCTTCATACGTTCAAACAAATCCAGATTCTCCTCTATGGTTCGTTCCCGGTAAGGGCTGTTCTTGCCAGGTTCCGTAGGCGTACCTTTCAGGGCGGCTATTTCTTCGGAGCTGCTGTCATCTACATAAGCCAGCCCCTTTTTGATCAGCCGGACGGCGTACTCATACAACGTTTCGAAATAGTCGGAGGCGTATAATTCATTTTTCCAATGGAATCCCAGCCATTTCACGTCTTCCTTGATACTTTCCACGTATTCCACTTCTTCGGTCACCGGGTTGGTATCGTCAAACCGGAGATTGGTATATCCTCCGTATTTTTCAGTAAGTCCAAAGTTGAGGTTGATACTCGATGCATGACCGATGTGAAGATATCCGTTAGGCTCGGGTGGAAACCTCGTGATGATTTGCTTGTACTTCCCGTTCTTCAGGTCTTCTTCAATTATTTCTGCAATAAAATTCAGCCCTTTTTCTTCGATCATAGCTTCAATTTGCATTTAGGGCACAAAAGTAAGTGTTACGCGGTAATTAAATAAAGCTACCTAATCAATGTTACGGAACCCTTGAGCACCAGTTCCCGCTTCAGCATGAAATCATAGTAAACGCAGTAATAAACATAGCTGCCGGAAGGCGCTTTTTTGCCCTGGAGGCTCCCGTCCCACCCCTTAGCCGGGTCGGAGGATTCAAATATTTTTCTGCCGTAACGGTCGAAGACGGTAAATTGATAGGTGTTGACCGGGCAAAAAACACCCGGCCGGAAAGAATCGTTCAATCCGTCCTGATTGGGGGTGAATGCAGTGGGGAACCTTACACAATGGGTATTACAAAGCACCACCTGAACGGAATCCGTATGTGAACCGCAGATATTATGCGCTTTTAGGATATAAATACCGGACTCGGTAGCCAACAATTCGGGGGCAGAACTTCCATCCTGCCACAAATAGTCCGTATATTTTTGTTCAACGGTTTGCAGCACCACCCCTTTTGCACCGCAGGGTATCAGGATGTCTTCTCCCAGGTCGAGTAGTGGCTTCTTAATCACTTCAACGGTTAATTTTGCTCTCGGACTTTCACAACCGGCGATGGTTTGGGAAACATAATAATAGGTGGTTCCGGTGTCGGCGGTAGAAGGAACCGGTGCATTCGGGCTGCCTCCCGGATTTGTTGGAGACGTGTACCACGAAAGGTTTTCACCACTTGCCTTTAATGGAGTGGCGGGTTGATTGAAGCAAATGACTTCATCTTTCACCCCAGGTTGCTGGAGCAGGGAATTGAAAATAATGGTAACGGTATCTGTGACTTCTGAACATCCGGTTGCATTAACGGTGACCCAATATTTCCCCGAATGGCCAATTTTAATATCCGGGGTACTTTCGCCGGTTGACCAGCTATAAGACCGATTGGGATCGTTGGGTAAGGTAAGGATGAGGGTGGTATCTCCGCAGATGATAATAGTATCTTTTAATATAATATCTGACGGTGAAGGACATTGAGCCCGCGTGGTTATACCAAAAAGTATCAGCGCCAGGGCTATTGGGATGCACTTCATAAGATATTGATTTATTATCGCCTCAATTGCAGTAAATATCATACCAAATTGGGGGGGGAACCGCTCGTTTCGATAGACTAACGTAAAAACGGGTAAAATCTTTTTGATAATAATGATATTTTACTGAACTTTGCCGTCCCAAAAAAAAAGGATTATGGCCAGAGTATGTCAGGTAACAGGTAAAGTGCCGATTACAGGAAATCGGGTATCCCACTCAAATATTAAGACAAAGCGCAGGTTTTTACCTAATCTGCAGACAAAACGCTTTTTCCTGGCAGAAGAAGACAGGTGGATCACGCTGAAAACTTCTACGGAGGGAATACGGACGATCAATAAGAAAGGTCTTTATAACGTGGTGAAAGAATTAAGGGCAAAGGGAGAAAAAATCTGATATTAATTTAAAAACTGAATAGATAATGGCTAAGAAAGGTAACAGGGTACAGGTTATTTTGGAATGTACGGAACATAAAACCAGTGGTCAGCCGGGAACGAGTCGTTATATTACTACTAAGAATAAAAAGAATACACCTGAGCGCCTGGAGCTGAAAAAGTTTAACCCGATTCTAAAGAAGATGACGGTTCATAAGGAAATTAAGTAAAAGGCAGATAGGCGGCGGTGACGGGAAATACGGAGTCCGCGCCTGGTGAAGCGTTCAAGATTATAAATTAGTTGAAAAAGTAATTATGGCAAAAGCAGCAAAAACCGCTATAAAATCAAAAGATGCGAAAGCAGCGGCAGAATCAAAAAACTGGACAAAGGTGGTACGTGCCATCAAAAGTCCCAAAACGGGCGCTTATACTTTTAAAGAGTCTATCGTTCACAAAGACAAAATAAAGGAATTTCTGGCCCAGAAGTAGGAGTAGGAACCGGTTTATCTGGAGTGAGAATATTGTAAAGCTGTCACGATCTGGGGTCGCGATGGCTTTTGTTGTTTTAAGCTGTAAATATATTCTATGGGTTTTTTCGGAAAATTATTTGGGAAAAAGGAAAAGGAAAGCCTGGAAGAGGGCTTGCAGAAAACGAAGGAGAATTTTTTTTCCAGGGTTACCAAAGCCATTGCTGGTAAGAGTACGGTGGATGCGGAAATATTGGATGAATTGGAAGAAGCCCTGATTACTGCGGATGTGGGATTAGACACCACGGTGAAGATCATAGAGCGGATAGAAGAAAGGGTGGCCAAGGATAAATATCTGAATACCGCAGCGTTGAATGTTATTCTGCAGGAGGAAATGGAAGGTGTGCTGGCGGATACGCCTGATGATAACAACTACGGTTTTGACAGCGAATTGAAGGCGAAACCGTTTGTAATATTGGTGGTGGGTGTGAACGGCGTGGGAAAGACGACCACGATAGGTAAGCTGGCCCACAATTTCAAGAAAGGAGGTAAATCGGTTTTATTAGGCGCGGCGGATACTTTCCGGGCCGCAGCAGTTGATCAACTAACTATTTGGAGTGAACGCGTGGGGGTACCTATTGTAAAAAAAGAAATGGGCAGTGATCCGGCTTCTGTTGCTTTTGATACGGTAAACAGCGGTGTTTCAAAAGGGGTGGATGTTATCCTGATTGATACGGCCGGTCGTTTGCATAATAAGGCGCACCTTATGGATGAACTGAGTAAGATAAAAAGGGTGATACAAAAAGTAATCCCCGATGCCCCCCATGAGGTGATGCTGGTATTGGACGGCTCCACGGGTCAGAACGCCCTTGAGCAGGCCAAGCATTTTACGGCAGCTACCGAGGTAACGGCGCTCACCATTACCAAGCTGGATGGAACGGCAAAAGGAGGCGTTGTACTTTCCATTGCCAACCATTTCAAGATTCCGGTGAAATTTATTGGAGTAGGGGAAAAGATGGAAGACCTTTTGGTTTTTGATAAGCATGAGTTTGTAGATAGCCTGTTCAGTCTGAATCAATCAAAAAAAGAAGTGTAAATATGCCCGCACTGCAGCAATCTCCCTACCTGTTATATTCCGATGGTGAAGGAAATATCTTTGAAGATACTACGCTCTTTGCTGTTGGAAGAAGTGGCTGGGATGCGGTTCCGGTAGTGGTGGAAGATTGGATTTTGCTTCCGGATGGCGGGTCGCTATATGAATTGCCGGGTAGAAAAGGTATTGGAATAGATGTGGAGACGGGTGAAATGCGCCTGTGCGAAAAAGGGTGGGCCGTGGCGGCCTTTATACCTCCTGCGCACACCGGATTGTATCTTGCCGCCTATGAAACCGATCCTGCTGCACCGGTTTTGCCGTTATTCTGTTATACGGCCGTGAGTTGGCAAGATGAGCAGTTTTATGTGCCGGCAGTACGCATAGAACAGGATATCAGGCAGGAGTGCGGTGGGTTTAATGATGAAAAAATTCAGTCGGGTGCCGAACACCTGATGCAGGCTTATCCGCATAATCGCCTGGTTAAACACCTGGCAGAAAATTGTGCGTTGACTTATCGTTGTCCTGCTGCGCGCAATTATTTTATCGGCCGCTGGGAATGCCCCGTTCCCTCTTCACCGGCCTGCAACGCCAATTGTATCGGCTGTATATCCTTTCAGCCCGAGGATGAGCAGATTATTTCTAACCAGGACCGCCTCAGCTTTAAACCGACTCCCGAAGAGATTGTGGAGTTTACCGTACCCCATCTGCAAACGGCCCCCTTCCCGCTGGTGAGCTTCGGACAGGGTTGTGAGGGAGAACCGCTGCTGATGTGGGAGACGATCCGGGAGTCTGTCCTGGAGATCCGTAAACATACTTCCAAAGGCAGCATCAATATCAATACCAACGGCTCTAAGCCCGCAGCCGTCAAAGCTTTGTGTGAGGCGGGGCTAAATAGCATACGGGTGAGTACGAATTCTGCACGCAAGCAGATATATGAAGCATATTACCGGCCCAACAATTACGTATTTGAAGATATTGTCGAAAGCCTGAAGGTGGTGAAGCATTACGGTGGCTGGACCTCCATCAATTACTTTGTTTTTCCCGGAATGACGGACAATGTGGAGGAATATGAAGCGCTGCGGAAGTTAATCAGAGATACCGATTTGAATATGATACAATGGCGGAATTTTAATATTGACCCCGATTGGTATCTGGGAAAGATAGGAGTTCAGGAAACCGGCGACTGCCTGGGTGTGCGCCGGATGATGGATTTGATACATGAAGAATTTCCAAACCTGAAATACGGGTATTTCAATCCTCCTATAGAAAGAATTCACGGAAATTTTGAATCGGATTTTGCCCATTAGGATTACTACTGCAATGGGAACAATTGCTTTTAGAGACTTCCGGGTACAGGCTCATCCCGCCCATCCTTCCCTGTCCAGGCTGCGATACTGAATGGCTTCGGCAAGATGTTCTGTCCTGATGGGGTCACTCCCTGCGAGGTCTGCAATAGTACGGGACACTTTGAGTATGCGATCATAAGCCCTTGCCGACAGATTCAATTTATTCATAGCATTTTTTAACAGAGACTGTCCCGCCCCATCTATGTCACAAATTTTTTTGAGCATACTACTGCCGATCTGGGCATTGCAGTAAATACCGTCATGATCCGCGTATCTATTGGACTGGATATCCCGCGCTTTGATGACCCGCTCTCTTATAGACGCCGAAGTTTCACCCGTTTTATGCGTGGCCAATGCCGAAAATGGTACGGGGGTCACTTCCACATGAAGATCTATTCTATCCAGCAACGGTCCGGAAACCTTATTCAAATACTTTTGCACGGCGCCGGCGGGGCAGGTACACTCTTTTTCGGGATGGTTATAAAATCCGCAGGGACAAGGATTCATGGAGGCAATAAGCATAAAACTTGCGGGAAAATCTATAGCCACTTTGGCTCTGGAAATGGTCACTCTTCTTTCCTCCATGGGCTGCCGCATCACTTCCAGTACGGTTCTCTTGAATTCGGGTAACTCATCCAAAAACAACACGCCGTTATGAGACAAAGAAATTTCACCGGGCTGGGGTACTCCTCCGCCACCGACCAACGCGGCATCACTGATGGTGTGATGCGGCGAACGAAAAGGCCTTTGCGAAATGAGAGTGGTATTGGAAGGAACTTTTCCGGCCACGCTGTGAATCTTGGTCGTTTCTAAGGCTTCCTGTAAGCTAAGGGGTGGTAAGATGGACGGCAGGCGTTTTGCCAGCATCGTCTTACCCGCACCGGGAGGTCCGATTAAAATTACATTATGTCCGCCGGCTGCGGCTATCTCCAGCGCCCTTTTAATATTTTCCTGCCCCTTTACATCACTGAAATCGTATTCAAAATTATATTGAGAACGGTAGAATTCATCCTTGGTATCAATACTTACGGGCTGCAGTGAATTTTCATCTTTAAAAAACTCAATCACTTCCGTGATATGACTCACCCCATATACTTTCAGATTGTTGACGATACCCGCTTCACGGCAATTCTGTACCGGCACAATGAGCCCTTTAAATTGCTCTTTACGGGCGGTGATGGCGATGGGCAATGCGCCTTTAATGGGTAATATATGCCCATCCAGACTCAGTTCGCCCATGATTACGTATTCCGAAAGCCGGTCGGCATTGGGTATTTGTTCACTGGCGCCAAGGAGCGCCATGGCAATAGGAAGGTCAAAAGCGGTACCGGTTTTTTTAATATCCGCCGGAGCAAGATTGATGATCACTTTCGTGCGTGGCATGTAGTAACCAGTACTTTTCAGCGCACTCTCTATTCTTTGTGCGCTTTCTTTAACGGCATTATCCGGTAATCCGACTAAGTAAAATTTCTGACCATTGGTTACGTGAACTTCTACGGTGATGGTGAGCGCTTCCACTCCATAAACAGCACTTCCAAAGGTTTTTGTGAGCATAGTAAATGGTTAGCCTGAAGTAATAAGTTGAAATTACAACAATTGTTTGAAAAAAGCTCAGTAGTCCTTCTTAGCTCAAAAGATGGCATTTATCCTAAATGTTCACCACCAACACGGGTATTTTTAATTCATGTCTCACCGTGTTCACGGTTTGTCCGTGAATAAAATCCTGGATGCCGCTATGCCCGTGCGCACCGATAACGAGGATATCGGCCTCGTGCTCTTTGGTCAATCGGGCTATTTCGGAAGCCCTTTTATCAAACCCTAAAGCGATTTCCGCCTTGTAGCCTTTTTCCTGAAGTGCATTTTTATATAAGAGTAATCTCTTTTCATCCTCCTTCGTCTCATGGTCATCACTCTCTCTGCCCAACAATCTTGCTGACACACTTTCTACAACATGTATCAGAAGATAACTCGCATGGGCTTTCCCCTGGGCGAGCGCATAGGAAATCAGTTTAGCGTCGTCCTTACTGAAATCAAGCGCCACTGCTATTTTGGCGAATTCGGGAATAGTGAATTCCATATCTGCGTCAGGCTTTGGATGAATGGAATGTGTATCCCGAATGGTGAATTTATGTATCAGCGGTTGAAAACTGATATAGAGTAATAGTCCAAAGAAAAATAAACCGGTCAGCAGCAAGACATATTTCCAAATACCGGAGTTAGGGTCTTCAAATACGAACCGTGTTTCTTCGGTCACCATGCTGATATTGAGGTACACGAGAATGAGCGTAACAAACCAGGCGGCTATTTGCGTAAGCGGCCGGATGGCAAATTTGCCCATCGTCTTTTTATTACTGACAAAATGAATCAGCGGAATGATCGCGAATCCCAATTGAAGGCTCAGGATCACCTGGCTTAAAATAAGCAATGCATCTAATTCTTTGTCGCCGTAAATGAGTATGACAATGAGCGCCGGAATGATGGCTGCCAGGCGCGTAATCAATCTTCTTAACAACGGATTAATACGCAGGTGCAGGTATCCCTCCATGATAATCTGCCCTGCCAGGGTTCCGGTGACGGTGGAGCTTTGACCGGCAGCGATCAACGCGATGGCAAAGAGTGAAGATGCTAACGTGGTACCTAACAGCGGAGAAAGTAACTCATGGGCTTGTTCTAATTGAGCTACATCAGTGCGACCCGTTTTAAAAAAAGTGGCAGCGGCAAGTACCAGGATAGCAGCATTTACCAGAAAGGCGAGATTCAGGGCAATGGTGCTGTCCACCATGTTCATCTTCAAAGCATAACGGATACTTTTCTCGTCGCGGTTTATTTTCCGTGTCTGCACAATGGAGGAGTGCAAATACAAATTATGGGGCATCACGGTAGCCCCTATGATGCCAATGGCTATATATAGGGCTTCGTTGTTGGGTATGCTGGGAATAAATCCCTGGGCCATTTCCTGCAGATCGGGTTTTGCCAGCAGGATTTCGATCAGAAAAGATACGCCGATGATCAATATCAGGGCAACGATAAATGCCTCCATCACCCGCATCCCCATGCGTTGCAGAAACAAGAGGATAAAAGTATCCAGAACGGTGATGATTACTCCCCAAATCAAAGGTAAGCCCGTAAGCAGGTTTAACCCTATGGCCATTCCGAGTACCTCAGCCAGATCGGTTGCGGCAATAGCTATCTCCGCCAGCAGATACAAGACAAAATTGACGGATTTGGGGTAGCTTTCCCGGTTTACCTGGGCAAGGTCTCTTCCGCGCACAATCCCGAGGCGTGCTGCAAGGCTCTGTAACAACAGGGCCATCAGGTTACTCATCAATAGTACCCAAATTAGTTTATAACCAAACTTGCTGCCGCCCGCCAAATCAGTTGCCCAATTGCCCGGGTCCATGTATCCTACACTCACGAGATAAGCAGGACCGATAAATGCAAGAGCCCTCTTCCATTTAGATTTTTGATTTGGCCGGGTAGTATCAATACTTTGATGAACTTCGCTTAATGAATTGTCAGAATGATGGGTAAATTTCATAACCTGGTAAAGAAAGCCTGAAAAATTATACAATCAGTAATTTCGTACGCCTAATTAAAAAATTAGGCCAATCTAAGAATTATTTAATTAAACATTTAATTAATTTTTGCTGCCGCCGATATAATGTTGAAAATTACCCTGGCTTCGTTCTCTTTTCCAAAGAAGTGGCCTTTTTTGCCGTCTTTACCATCAGAACAAAATAATTTAGCACGTGAAGAAAAGAAACACCTATTTTAGAACTGAATGAAATAATATGGCAAGGTTATTAACAATTTTTGCTACCGTTTTCATATTGTTTTCCTGCAAGAGTAAAAAGGTAGACCTATCGGGAGATGACCCGGTAGACATAAACGACTTCATCGAATTCTTTCGGGAACTCCCGCTGCCATATAGTATTACCGATACACAGATTAGCCGTAAGCTACCCGATTCTTTGCTGATTAGTAAAAAAGTGCTGTCCCAGTTTGTGCCCGATTCGGTTTATGCGGGGGATTTCGACAAGAATGCGGCTCCCAGGTTTTATGCCTGGGGAAAAGTAAGCGTGGAGAAAAATGAGACCTACCTGCTATTGAAAGCCGCTACCCTTTCCACACAGGCGGCCTATATTTTATGTTTTGATAGTCGCAGGAACTTTAAGGCATCGATGCGTTTTGTGAAAAATAACCCCGACCGCAAAAAATCCTTTATGAGCACTATAGACGAAAGATATGTGGTTACAACTCGTCAGTCCTATAAAGGCGCTTCGGGTGAAGATTATTACAGGCTGAACGCCTATGTATACAATGACATCGGTACTTTTACGCATATAAAGATAGAATCGAATGAACCGGTGGTGCCCCGGGAAGTGTACAATCCGATAGACACTTTCCCGCACAAGCATAAATTGTCCGGTGACTATATCCAGGACAAAAGGAATTTTGTGTCTGTCAGGGATGGGAAAAAAGCCAACCGGATACTGTTTTTTGTACATTTTGAGAAAAAGGATGGTTGTGCGGGTGAAATAAAAGGCGAAGCCGTGCTGGCCAAGCCAGACAGGGCCTTTTATCGCCAATCGGGTGATCCCTGTGAACTGGAACTCACATTCTCCGGTAATAAGGTAACGCTCCGGGAAGAAAAGGGATGTGGCAACTACCGGGATATTAAGTGTGTTTTTGAGGGCTCTTTTTCAAAGAAGAAAGAAGACATCAGGAAACCCGTGAAGAAGCCTCCGGTTAAAAAATGAGTTTTTCAATACCGTCCCGGTTGAGGCGTCAGCCGGCGAAGGTTTGAAATGCGTTCGAAGAATACGGAGATTCGTCAAAACGCCAAGAGTCGGTACATTTGCAGGGATAAGCCTGAAGCAGTAATTTATCATGGATAATTCCCATAACCAGATTTCAAGAAAAAAGGATGTATATGCCGTAAGCAAAACGTTCAAGAAATATTTGAAACGATACGGCAGAGAAATTCAATTACCAATCTCATACGAGTCGCTGAAGCACTTCGACGACTCGATGCCCTGCTATAATAAAAAAGGAGAGGACACTTTATGGGAAACGGTTTTTTATCACCCCTCTCTTACACAGGAGATTCACCAATCGCTGATTCGAATCTATTCATTTATAAAAGCTGCCGGCGCCAACCAGGCCGAGGACCATCTGCACGTGGAGAAGATTGATTTTTGTGTATTTGGCAACTCTCAGCCTTTCCGCGTTAAGGTCGTCAATAGCTTTAATGACGTATACAGTTACCTGTATATAAAAAAGGCAGATGCATCCCGTATTTTGGGATTGGAACTGGAACATCTGCTTTCTCCCTATTATATCAACTATCTCGTGGACGATGACACCCTGATTGAAGAACATATTGCGGGTGTACCGGGTGATATGTTTATTAAGGAATTTCTTCATCGTCCCGATTTTAACCCCATACGGATCGCAAAAGAGTTTGTGAAATTTAATGAGCGGTGCTTTGCGAGATTATTAGGGGATATGCGGAGTTATAATTTTGTATTTGACATCACCCAGGACTTTGACGACGTACAGTTTTGTATTCGGGCCATAGATTTTGACCAGCAGTCTTATGAAGGGCGAAAAAACTTCTATTTGCCACAATTTTTTAAAGAAAACAGGGTTTTTGTAGAGTTAGTAAGGGAGCACTTGAATGAGGAAGTAATTACTCAATACCAACAAGAGGAGCGGGCGCAACTGTTTAAACGAATCAAGGCTCAGCGACACCGCTTGCGGGACCTCAAGGCATCCGTAGATCAGGATGTGCTGGCTCCTCCGGAAAAGATTAAACAACTCACCGAAGAGCTGGCGGCTTATTTTGGTAACGAGAAATTTCTTCAGTGTTATAGTATGGCTGATGTTCTGCGTATACAGTTGAGAGAATTGGTGGTAACTCATTTGCATAAAAGTTGAAAATGGGGGATAATTGATGGTATTCCGGGTTTTTGCGTACCGGACGGGGTGAAAGGAATCCGTAGACGATGCCGGAGCGTAAATTATTTTCGGGTATTTTTGTCAGAATTTTAAACAACCTGCATGAACTTTTTCAACCATTTCGGCCGGTATATTCTAATGATTAAGGGGATGTTTACCAAACCCGAAAACTGGAGAATGTATTGGAAGGAACTAATGTATCAATGTTCGGATATCGGTATAGGATCATTGGGCATCGTCATGATTGTGGCGTTATTTATCGGTGCGGTGTCCACCCTCCAAACAGCCTACCAATTGGTGAGTAATCTGATTCCAAAATCCACAATTGCCCAGATAGTAAGGGATACCGTCATTCTGGAGTTTGCGCCCACCATTACTTGTATAGTTCTTGCCGGAGGGGTAGGAAGTAAAATCGCAAGTGAATTAGGGAATATGCGGGTGAGTGAACAAATTGACGCTTTGGAAATAATGGGAATAAATACTAAGGCTTATTTGATTATGCCTAAGATACTGGCATCTTTTATTATGATCCCTCTGCTGGTCATTATTGCCGGTGTGCTGGGTATATGGGGTGGCAGGCTGGCAGGTACATTAACGGGAATATTGGCGCCGGAAGAATTTGATGGCGGATTGTTAAGCGGATTCCTTCCTTTTAATGTTGCCTTTGCTTTGTACAAAGCCTATACTTTTGCTTTTATTATATCAAGCATCCCTGCTTATTTTGGCTATTTCGTTAAAGGGGGCGCACTTGAAATCGGCAAGGCGAGCACCACAGCAGTCGTAACCAGTTGTATTATGATTTTGTTTGCAGATTATATATTAGCTGCATTACTCTTGTAATAAACCTATTCCAATTATATGATCGAAATCAAGGATTTAAGAAAAGGGTTTGGTGATAAACTGGTGATTAACGGGGTGAGTGCCCTGATGGAGCCGGGGAAAGCCAATTTGATTATTGGCGCCAGCGGTAGCGGAAAAACCGTTTTTATGAAATGCCTGGTGGGTTTATTTGAACCCGACAGCGGGGAGATTCTATATAGCGGAAGGAGCTTTACATCAATGGAACTGGAAGAAAGGAAGGAGTTGAGACAGCAGATTGGGATGCTGTTTCAGGGATCCGCCCTATTCGATAGCCAAACGGTGGAAAAAAATGTGATGTTCCCTTTGAATATGTTTACGCGAATGACTTATTCAGAAAAATTGAAGAGAGTGAATGAAGTATTGGACAGGGTGAATCTTAAGGATGTCAACAAAAAGTTTCCGGCGGAAATAAGCGGAGGGATGAAAAAAAGGGTAGGTATTGCGAGGGCAATCGTGTTGAACCCGAAATACCTGTTTTGCGATGAGCCTAATTCCGGACTGGACCCTCAGACATCTCTGGTAATTGACAAGCTTATTTATGAGGTGACAAAGGAATTCAATATGACTACTATCATCAATACGCACGATATGAATAGCGTGATGGAAATTGGCGACCACATTATTTACATGCACCAGGGAGAGAAAGAATGGGAAGGCAGCAACAAAGAAATTATTTACAGTAAGAGCAAGAAGCTGAATGATTTCATTTTCGCATCTGAATTCTTACAAGATGTGAAAGAAATGCGCATGCTGGAAGCTGAGGGCAAAATGCCCAACGGAAAAAACGGGCATAAGTAACTTTACAGGTCCGCCGGGATCTGCTATTCGCTTATATTTTATATTTTAACTTCTTTCTTCACCGCATTCTTAGCCAGCGCTTCGGCAATAGTTTTGCCAATATCAGCAGGACTTTCGGCAACTGCAATACCACATTCCCGCAATATCTTCATTTTGGCTGCTGCCGTATCATCCGCCCCGCCTACAATCGCGCCGGCATGACCCATACGCCTGCCCGGAGGAGCGGTTTGTCCGGCTATAAAACCTGCTACGGGTTTGGTGCCGTATTCTTTTATCCATCTGGCGGCCTCGGCTTCCATATTCCCGCCAATTTCGCCAATCATTACAATTCCGTCTGTCTCGTCATCCTGCATAAATAGCTGAACGGCGTCTTTTGTGGTGGTGCCAATGATTGGGTCGCCGCCGATGCCGATGGCGGTGGAAATTCCAAGACCTGCTTTAGCCACCTGATCCGCTGCTTCGTAGGTCAATGTACCTGATTTGGAAACAATCCCTATCCTTCCTTTTTTGAAGATAAAACCAGGCATAATGCCTACTTTACATTCGTCAGCTGTAATAACTCCCGGGCAATTGGGCCCAATCAGTCTGGAAGAGGAATTCTGCAAATAATGTTTCGCTTTCACCATATCCTGCACGGGTATACCTTCAGTAATACAGATGATAAGTCCGATACCCGCATCAGCGGCTTCCATGATGGCATCTGCGGCAAAAGCGGGTGGCACAAAAATAATAGACACATCTGCTCCTGTCTGATTTACAGCATCAGCCACGGTGTTGAAAACAGGCCGGTCAAGATGCTTCTGACCACCTTTACCGGGTGTAACACCTCCCACTACCTGTGTGCCATATTCAATCATCTGACTTGCATGGAAAGTTCCTTCCGTACCTGTGAATCCCTGTACAATTATCTTAGACTGTTTGTTTACTAAAACCGACATAATGTGAATATTGTTTCTGAATGTGTAGCGTGGCAAAAATAGGGTAATTTCAGGGATTATGAAGAGCAGCGCAGTTTGCCTGCGCGAAAAAAGTCATTATTCTTCCCCGTTTAATATATAAAATCGCCTCGATATGCTTTCTCCCGATTCATCTACAAGCGTTATGGTATGAGCGCCGGGCGGCGGATACAAATCCATTTGATGAGGAGAAACCGTAGTGCCGATATAGTTTCCGTCTAAATGCCAGAAAATTTTTATATCTGGTTTCGAGTGGGCGGCTGTAAACACAGTTCTTCCTTTTTGTCCGGTAATTTCCCGTGGCACATATATTCTGGCGCCCTCACCGGGGTAAATGAAGGAAAGCGATTTTCCCATTACGATGTTGGCGCACCCGGGTTTAAAAGGAGGCAGAAGATGATAACCATAATGTTTTCGTTTGTAGTACCATTCCATCACCGGCGGCAATATGAACCAGCTTTTGTGGATCATCTCTGCCGGAGACACGCAATTTTCTGATACCTGGTACTGTTGGCTTTGATCCAGATGAATAATGCTATGGTAAGGGCAAAGGGGAGCGTGAATACTCTGTACGTTTCCCTGGATAGTATCTATGTCAATACAATCAGCGGTCGGTCTGAACCCGCTCTGCCTGCACACTGCTACCGGATAGTATGCAGATGTCGGTTCGGTAAACCAGGGCGATTGAGGTAAAGTGCGTACAATATCAAACAATACGGGAGCGGCAGCCTGTACTCCAATCAGTCCCGGTCTCCCTTCATTGCTACCGTTACCCGTCCATACAACGACTACGTATTTGGGTGTGACGCCTATTGCCCATGCATCTCTAAAACCGAAGCTGGTGCCTGTTTTCCAGGCTATTCGTTGGGCGGAACTAAACTGCTTCCACAACCCTTCTTCTCCCGGGCGCATCACTTCTTCCATTGCCTGGAACATATACCATAAGGAAACAGGCTCAACAAAATTAAAATAGTCAGATTTGGATGCTGAAGGTGAATAGTCTGAAGCCTCAGTCCTTTCGACATAATATGCCGGATGGACATCCGATGAAAGCGTTTTGCCTTTATTGGCTGTTGCATGATTTAGGATTCTTGCCATGCTTGCATATGTCCCGGCTAAATCCCAGGGTGTGACTTCACAACCTCCTAAAATCAGGGACAAACCGTAGTGGTCGGCGGGGTAATTCAATGTGGTCAACCCGGCTGATTTCAAAAAGTCATAAAATCGGGGATACTTGTAATTACGCAACATACGTACGGCGGGCACATTCAGTGATCTCGAAAGCGCCGTGGAGGCCGGAACCGCTCCGTCATAGTCCAGGTCGAAGTTTTGGGGAGTATAACCGCCGATTTGAGTAGGTATATCCGGCACCAACATATTGGGCAACAATAATCCGTCGGTTAACATGCCGGCATACAACAATGGTTTTAACGCGCTGCCGGGGCTTCTCGGGGAGGTAATAATATCTACATGGCTTTGTAAATCCGGTTCTTCGGGATGGAAGGCGTTACCCACATAAGCTAATGTTTTTCCCGATTCAACCTCCACGACCAATGCACAAATATTCCCGATACCATTTCCCTTCAAATGCCGGTGATGCTGTTCTACTATCCGGGTAATGCCTGATTGAAGATTTTCCAGGATGGTTGTTCTTACACGGGTAGATGAAGCCGGTGATGCTTCTTTTTTAAATCGTTGTAATAAGTGCGGCGCTAATTGAGGAATGGGCAACGGCGCCTCCGGAAGCGGTTCCAGCATGGCAAGAGAGCGGGTGGTGCTGTCTATTTTCCCTGCCGATTGAAGTTTATACAACAACTGATTTCGCTTTTGTAATAGCAGATTCCGGTTTTTGCCGGGATGCACCAGGGACGGTGCATTGGGGAGCACGGCGAGCGCAGCCGTTTCACCCCAGCTTAATTTATCGGGACTCCTTCCATAGTATCTCCAGGAAGCGGCTTCTAACCCTACTATATTGCTGCCAAAGGGGGCATTGGAAGCATAGAGCGCGAGGATACTATTTTTTGAATACGACAGTTCTAACCGTAAAGCTAATAGCCCCTCAACGAACTTCTGATAAAGATTCCTGTTTTGATTTCGGGAAAGACGAATAACCTGCATCGTAATCGTACTGGCTCCGCTGACGGTCTCACCTGAAGAAAGATTCTGTTTAACGGCCCGAAGGAGCGCCAACAGGTCTATCCCCGGATGATAGAAGAACCGCTTATCTTCAAACGTGATAATGCAATCCCTGAATTTCTCCGGAACGTGGTAGGTATTTGGAAAACGCCATTGTCCGTCATCGGCAATGGTAGCGCCCAATAATGCTCCCTGCCGGTCCTCGATAACATAAGAAGTGGGTGAGTGAAACAGCGGTTCGGGAAGACAAAAAGCGAACCAGGTAAGCGCCGCTATCCCAATGATCACTCCTACTTTGGTCCTCCTCTTCCATGTAGAAAAAATCCGTTTCAAAACGCACAGTTTATTTCTGATAATCATTTCACTTCCACCCATTGCCCTTTTACACCTGCGCCGATGGTATTATCATACATGGCATCACAGTATACACCCGGTAAAAAATAATTTCCCGTATAGGCCGCGTTCAGCATCACATAATAAGTAAGTGTCTCTCCTTCCCTTATGTCGAAATGAGTGTACACCCGGTCGTCACGAATATCCTGATAACTGAACGGCGACGAATGAAAGCTGCCTTCATTGTCGAGCATGCGGGTATTTAATATTTCGCAGCCTGCCGGGAATATCTGGGAAAGCGTCATGTTACGATATCTTCCGCGAATACCCGGGTTATATATTTTTACCCTTGCCACGAAGTCGGTTCCCTGGGGGATGAGATCGGGCTTTAATAGCGTTCCATTTAAATTGAGATAATCCACGGCCATCGTCAACACATCCCGGTTATTCTGAATTTGAACTTCCTCACCGCTGACGGGTTGCCCCTGGGTAATGAGCCGGACGAACAGTGTATTGTTCCCGTTGTTTGTGATGCTAATACTCTTGTTCTTATCCGTTGTACTTACCGGAAGCTGGGTAATGGCGGCTGTTGTGTTGATCTGGATATTCTTGCCGTTGACGCTCCCCGATGCAGTCGCCTTTTCTTTGCTTTCATTCGTACCGCAATAAGCCGCGATGGCTATCAGGCTATAGGCGGTGGTTTGCGTGCTGTACCAACGTTCGGAAGCCAACTTAGCAGAAACGGACTTCAACACTTCCGTCGCTTCCTTCCTCCTGTTCATCAGGGTAAGCGCTTCTAATACCATCGCCTCATCCCTTAGCTCAGAGCCGTAGGTTAAGCCGGGATCCTGAGGTGTTTTAAACGTAGTGGGGACGCCCTGAATCAGTGAGGAAGCAACTTCTCCCTGCCCCACCAATTGATAGGCGGCGCTTAGCCGCCATTTTGCTTCGGGGGATAAATATTTGAATTCCTTTAGCCTGTTCATAGCTCCAAGCTCAGGCGCTTTGGCATAAGCGAGCAAGTAAAGACGGTAAGCCTGCATGAGATCGCCACCGTAAAAATTTTGCGTAGACGGCGCCCATTGATTGGCTTTCCTCCGCTGAAAGATTATCCATTGCTGAATAAGTTCGGCAGGAACAATGTATCCCTGTTCTTTTGCCTTCAGCAGGAAATGACCCGCATAGTTTGTTCCCCATTCATCACTCTCTGTTAATCCTGGCCAATAGCTGAATCCTCCATCCGGAAGTTGAAAGCTCCTGGTTCGTTCTATCACTGAACGAATATTCCTTTCCGTTTCGGCCTTTCTCCGGTCGCTTAACGTTGTCAGTTGGGAAAGAACGAGTTGAGGAAAAGCCGCTGAAGTAATTTGTTCTATGCATCCGTGCGGATATTGTATCAGGTAGTCTAATCTCTTTTCCAGGTTGATAGGTGGTATAGAGGATATCTCCAGCGTGGCTTTACTGTTTTCCGAAATTCCGAATGGTTTCACGGTCTCATTCCATGATTGACCGGCATCCAGGGTAAACGAAGAAACATTGGTTATGACCGGGTTGGGATTCCGGACTTGTAATTCTAATTCATAATGGGCTTTTTCAGAAGCGCCCGTAGCTGATATCTTAACTTTGGCGACACCCGTTTTCTCTTTTACTTTGGCGTTAAAGAAAATCATTTTCTCTCCGGGAGTTTGAAAAGATACCTGTTGGGTAGAGGATCCTTCTATTTCAAGTAATTCGTTGTTTTGAAGAGAAACGGAAACATTTCGAATGTTATTTTCCAGGGCAAATACCGAAACCGGAATCCTCACCGTTTCCGCGGGGGCAAGTACCCGGGGCATGGTTCCTAAAATCATAAGAGGATTCTTTACCGTACACGTTTTTTCAGCCGCTCCGTAGGCTCCCGCTCCCGATGCAACAACCATTGCCCGCACAGAACCGATATAGGGTGGCAGTTGAAAGGCGTGCGTTTGTTTCTGCCCCTTCTTCAATTGGTAGGGTCCCATATATTTGACAATGGGCTTAAAACGATTCGCCCTGTTTCCTTTTCCGGCGCCGGCTGCCGCTTCGTCGCCTCCTATCGTAAGTATTCTTTCCAGCCTCGTGCCCCATGCTCCAATCACGTTATCAAATAAATCCCAACTCTTTACCCCCAATGCTTCTCTCGCATATAGGGCATCGTGCGGATTGGGCGTTTTAAAATGCGTCAGATCGAGCAGCCCTTCGTCAACAATGGCGATGGAATACGTCATCGCCTTCCCGTTAGCTTCTGAGACGGTAATGGACGTGGATTGCTCAGGACGGATAACGTCCGGCAGTTGGATTACAGGTTTGATAACCGTATTGTTATCTTCAATTAAAATGGGGATGACTCCATACATTCTGATAGGCAGGTCGTTCACAGTCTGTGCATGGGGTTGTATCAGACTCACATTCACGTAGATGTTCGGCGCCATGCCGGCTTCAGCTTTGAAGGTGTATTGCGTTTGCCCTTCCTGCATATCCACCCAGTCTGTTTTGATAATGCGACTTCCGGATTCTATGCTGATAAACGCGCGGGCTCCTTTGCTTCCCGGAATCTGAAGCGTTATATTTTCATCTACATTGTATTTCTCTTTGTTTGATGTAAAGGACAGCATCGCGGCAGCCGAAGGATCACCCATATTATTTCTCGTCTGCCACCAGGAGTCATCAAAATATACGGGCTGACCGGTTTGGTGGCCGCTTTGTAAATCCTTTACCAGTATCAGGTAACGACCCCATTCTTTACCGGGCGCGGAGAGCTTCCATTCACCCTTCCCATTGGTTAGCTGCACGGTATCTTTCTTGAGTAACTTATTATAGGTGTTTTGGGTGAAATTGCTAAAATCATCTTTGCCATCCCACCACCAGCGCCAGCTTATGCGATAAAGCATTACTTCCATTTTTTGAGCGCCGTTTAACAGATTGCCCTTTGCATCTACATTGACAATAGGCAGACTGAATGTTTTGTCCGTAGCGAGATAACCCCAGGGCTTCTCTCCTTCGGGCATTTGGATCCCCGCATAACTTTTATAGGGACTGTAGGGTACAACGGTATTATCTATACTGAATGCTCCGCCCGGTTCAAATACTTTTACCAGGAGACTGGCGCTGAGCATGCCCGGCGCATTCTTTATCGATCCAAAGTTGGGTTGAAATGATGCCACCCCCTCTTCATTGAGCCTTCCGCTAAAAATAGTTTTCGTTTCTTCCTGGTAGTTAGAAGTGGGGTTATCAAAATGGTAACCGGGAAATTTTTTGAAAGCAGTCTTTCGTGCATAAAGGGAAGCGTCTATTTTCGCCTCTAAATTATTTGCGGGAGCGCCAAATAGCCAGTTGGATTTTAGTGTTCCTTTAGATAAGTCGGGGAACTCATCCTCTGCTTTCTGTCCAAAGTCCAGTTCAATCTTTAAACGATTGGGCATGATTGTTTCCACCTTCAACCGCTTTTCAAAAGATGCTCCACCCACTTTAACCCTGGCCAACCAGTTGCCCGTAGGAGAAGCCGCATCGGTGGACGTGGTAAAAAGATAGAACCCGTTTTCGCCTTTGGTTTCTATCATTCTTTTGTATAGCTGTCCCTGCGGAGTGATTAAGTTGAATTCTACAGGATGGTCTTTGGGTAAATCACCCCGTTTATCTTCCAGTATGAAATTGATATACATCGTGTCTCCCGGACGCCACACGCC
>JACFNM010000488.1 GCA_019454915.1 Chitinophagaceae bacterium | reverse complement strand
GAGTGGACTGCAATACCCACCTTGACGCCCACAGCTAAACCGGCGGTTTCTCCTATAGCCGGAAAGGTGTCAGTAAAGAGTAACTTCAATGAGTTTTGCCCACAATTGCCGGATGGGAAGGAATTACTTACTCCTGTATTTCGTAATGCAGTGGAAACGGAAGGTTATAAAGTGGTAACAAATGCGATTGATATTAAATCTGAAGGAAAATATTGGCAGGAGATCGGAGATATTGATACGAAAGGCCACGAAGAGCAGTCGGGAATTGTAAAAAGGGTAGAAGAATTATTTAATCAGATACAGGAATCCATAGAAGAAGCATTTAGCAGAGGGATTAAGCGTTTGAAAATTGTAACGGATCATGGGTGGTTGCTTTTGCCCGGAGGGCTTCCAAAAACCCAATTAAATTTAGGTTTAACGGAAACACGGTGGGGTAGGTGTGCATTGATTAAAGAAGGATCAAAGACTGACCTGCTACATCTTCCGTGGAAATGGAATCCTTCAGTTTTCATTGCCTACGCACCGGGAATTTCCTTTTTTAAAGCGAATCAGGAATACGCTCATGGGGGCATATCAATTCACGAATGTTTGGTGCCCACATTAATAATAGAAAGTTCTGATAACCCATCATTACCGGTTCAGATAAAAAACGTGAGATGGGTAAATCTTAAGTGCACTGTTCAAGCGAACATGGACGTGGAAGGGTATTCAATTGATATCCGCACAAAATACAATGATGAAAAGACATCGGTGGTGTTGTCAACAAATAAAGTCCTGCAAGGGAACACGGTAACCTTAATGGTAGATGATGGGGCAGAAAGTCAGGGGGCAACAATAGTCTTACTTGACGACAGCGGAAGGATAATGGATAGAAAACCAACGACCATTGGCGGTTGAAAAAATAAATGACTATGGAATTAGATCAAATAGACCAGATAGCGGCTAAGGCTTTTGAGGGTTATATAGTACGCAAGGATTTACTGGAGCAATTTCGGAAAACTTTTCCGGTTCCTACCTACGTTATTGAATTCTTATTAGGCCGATATTGTGCTACTACTGACGAAGCGGAAATACAGGAAGGATTAGAAATTGTGAAGCGTCAGTTGCAAGATCGTACTGTAAGACCAGGCGAAGAAGAATACTTCAAATCTAAGGCACGGGAAAAAGGGTCTATTAAATTAATTGACATCATTACCGCACGCTTAGATGCTTCATCAGATAGTTATTTGGCCACGCTACCGAGTTTACGGCTTAACAGGATTAGAATTTCTCCGGAGATGGTAAGTTCTAATGACAGAATGCTTACAGGAGGATTTTATGCCGAAATTGAATTAGAATATGATGCTGCTATAGCGATGGAAAACAATGGTCGTCCTTTTGGCATCGCAAATATCCGACCGATTCAACTATCCAAAAGGGATATATTAAATGTGCTTTACAAGGGCAGAGAACATTTTACATTTGATGAATGGAAAGATCTGTTAATTCGAAGTGTTGGCTTTGAACCTTCCAGTTTATCAGAAAAAGCAAAGAATGTTTTGTTTGTTAGAATGGTGCCCTTTGTAGAGCGGAATTATAATTTGGTCGAGTTGGGTCCAAGGGGTACAGGTAAGTCACATTTATATCAACAGGTGTCTCCGTATTCGCATTTAGTTTCCGGTGGTAAGGCAACCGTAGCCAAAATGTTTGTAAACATGGGGAATGGAGAAAGAGGATTAGTTTGCAAATATGATGTGGTTTGTTTTGATGAAGTTTCTGGTATTTCCTTTGACCAAAAAGATGGCGTCAACATTATGAAAGGATATATGGAGAGTGGTGAATTCAGCCGTGGGAAAGAGCCTATCCGTGCTGATGGTGGTATTGCAATGGTTGGAAATTTTGATGTTGATGTCGAACATCAGCAAAGGGTTAGTCATTTGTTTGGGCCGATGCCCAAAGAAATGCGGGATGATACCGCTTTCATGGATCGTATTCATGCCTTTATTCCCGGATGGGATTTTCCAAAATTGAGTAGAAACTATTTTACAGGTCATTTTGGTTTAGTGAGTGATTTCCTTGCTGAGAGTTGGACAAGATTGAGGGATACCAGTAGATTGTCATCTATATTACCACGTATAGATTATGGCGGTGCCTTGAGTGGCCGGGATACCACAGCTGTGAATAAAACCTTGAACGGACTGCTAAAACTTATGCAGCCAGACCCTGAAGCGCCTGTGCCGGACGAAGTACTTGAATGGGCGGTTAAAATTGCTTTAGAATACAGGAGAAGGGTAAAGGAACAGCAAAAACGTGTAGGTTCGGCGGAGTTTCGGAATACTCACTTCAGTTATCGCATTGGAGAAGATGGTGTTGAAACTTTTGTAACAACGCCCGAAATTCATAGTGAGAATACAGTCGGTGAAGACCCTTTACCACCCGGGCAAATATGGACAATGAATATGGGAGGCGGTCAGGATGAGCCAACCGGTTTATATAGAATCGAAATTAATTCCGGACCGGGCTCAGGCGTGCGCGTATTAAACAAACCTGTACCGCCGGCCTTTCAGGAAAGTGTTCGTTATGCCGAACAAAATCTTTATAGTAAAGGAAAGGAGTTAGTCGGTGATCGTGATCCACGTGCACATGAGTTTTCGATCCAGTTAAGAGCTTTTGACGCAT
>JACFNM010000012.1:14447-25778 GCA_019454915.1 Chitinophagaceae bacterium | reverse complement strand
TTCATTAACTCATACAACTCGCTTCATTGGGCGAGACAACTTTTCCGTTGAGGTTCATCCATTCTTTCATGCCGCCACTGTAGTTTTTGATATTGTCAAATCCATTCCTTCTCAACAAAGAATAAGCAATTGCTGACCGATCTCCCGACTGGCAATAGATAATCACCTGCTTCTTTCTGCTGATTTTGTCTAAGTTTTTAGCAAGGGTACCCACAAACACATGTTCTGCACCCTGCACATGACCACACTCAAACTCCGTTAATCCACGGACGTCTACAATCTGAACATTCTTATTGGTTATGTTTTCACGGAATTCTCCGGCGTCTATCAAAGTTGATTGCTGTAGGGGAACTCCTATTTCGTTTACATCAGAGATATATCCGTAAACATTATCCAGCCCAATTCTCATCAATTTTCTTGTCAGGCTTTCTATTTGATCGTCATCGGCAATCAATAGGAATTGTTCCTGATAGTCCAGCAGCCAGCCGGCCCAGGTGGAAAAAGAATTGTTACCCTGTATATTTATGCTTCCTTCAATAAATCCTTGCGCAAAATCCGCTTTATTGCGGGTATCAATCACTTTAAGCCCTTTTCTATATGCCGATAAAAATTCTTCCTTGCTCAGTTTTGGATACTGAGGAACTTCTATCAGCAGCCGTCTGTCCGTTTTGTTCAGACGCTTCATCATGGCAAAGTATTTTGGTGGTTCTGGCTGATCAGTAAGCAGATAATCTACAAAACCTGCTTCATCGTTTCCGTACTGGAATGCCCAGTTGCGTATTTTTTCATAGCCCACGGTAGAACTGAATACTGCTCCCAGTGCTTTGCCACACGCTGAACCGGCTCCATGTGCAGGCCATACCTGTACATAATCCGGTAATGCCTCAAATTTCTTAAGAGATTGAAACATCTGTCTGGCGCCCGCTTCCTTCGTTCCCGCTATGCCGGCAGCTTTTTCGAGTAAATCAGGACGTCCTATATCTCCAACAAAAACAAAATCGCCGGTAAACACCATAACGGGCTCATTACTGGCGGGATGGTCCGTTAAGAGAAAACTGATACTTTCGGGCGTATGTCCCGGTGTGTGTAAAACTTCGAGAGAAAGATTACCCACTCTTATCAGGTCGCCATCTCTCAGCCCGATGTGATCAAACTCATATTGCCAATCTTTCCCTCCTTCATCCGAAAGGTACATTTGCGCTCCGGTAACGGCGGCCAGTTCTCTTGAACCACACAGAAAATCGGCATGAATATGCGTTTCTGTTATATGTGTAATATTCAGGTTGTTTTCTTTTGCTATCCTCAGGTATACATCAATATCCCGCTGAGCATCAATTACAATTGCCTCTCCTGTAGCCTGACAACCAATAAAATAGCTGCCCTGTGCTAAACTCTTGTCATATACGTGTTGAAAAAACATAGTGCCAATCCTAAATTCGGTTATGAAATGATGTTTATAAAGCAACTGCAAAGGTACAGCGGATATAGTTGCTTCATTGCTACTAAAGTTACAGAGTTTCAGCTTAGTGTGGAGGGGGTAAAGTTCCGGAAGATTCAAGTCAGACCTTCACATAGATTTTCTTTCTATCCATCCAGTAACCTATCAGCCAGCAAAATAAAACATAGCAGATAGCAAAAGCCAATGATCCCCATGCGCCGGGTAACAGTTTTTGGAATAGAACCTGGTTGACAGCCTCATAAAATGGCGTGCCGGACCCTGTTTTGAACATGTACAGGATAACGTATAGGATTTCTGATAATATATAAATGAAAAGCGGGTTCCTGCCAAAGACCTGGAAAAAATAAGTTCCTGCCGGGAAATGTTTGATTTCAAGGAGATAAAACAACACGCCCAATAGGCACAAATCCAGTCCAACAGTATATAAAACAAAGGAGCTCGTCCACAGTTTTTTATTGATGGGAAAAACAAAATCCCAGCAATAGGCGACAAACACCAGGGTAATCCCGCCGATGAGCAGTTTGGCTACTGTCTCAAAATTTTTGCCTTTCTGCCGGATGAAAACTCCCGCATAATATCCCGCCAGTACGTTCACAATGGCGGGGATAGTGCTCAACAGACCTTCAGGGTCGAAGGCGACGCCTTCACCGTGATATAAATGCCGCTCGCCTAATATTAAGAGGTCTAATTTATGCCCGGCATTGGCGGTCATGCTGTAATCGCCGCCAATATATAATGTTAACCAGTATCCCAGGAGGAAGACGCCACTGATTGACCAGATCGCTTTTTTCGATAAGAAGTGAATCATCAGGCCTGCCAGGCAATAAGCGAGTGCAATTCGTTGCAGCACACCCATTATGCGGGTGTCGCCTATCGGCGATAGGTGAAAATGTCCGTCTGACCCCTGTTCAAAAAAAGGAAACCAATATAAAAGATAGCCGGTTAAAAAGATAAGCAGGGTACGTCTGAATATTTTCGATAAAACGCTTGCAGTTCCGAGCTGGCGGTATTTAGGCATCGAAAAACTCATGGCATTCCCTACCACAAAAAGAAACGTCGGAAATACGAGATCCGTTGGCGTAAAGCCATGCCAGGATGCGTGCAAAAGCGGTGAAAAGGGTTCGGCGCCACTGCCGGGATTATTGACAATGATCATGAAGCAGATAGTCATGCCTCGTAATACATCCAGCGCCAGGAAGCGGGGAGAGCTGATTTTGTTCATATAGCGAAAGGCTTCAAAGTTAAACCAACGGAAGGAAACATTGACCGGAATGGGTAGGTGGTTCTTGATATTTATCAAAAATATCGGGGTAACAATAGGTATGGAATCCGGATATAGTTCTCTTAGACAGTATAAGCGTTTAGCGAACGCAGCCCGGAGGAAAAGAGATAACAGTTCTTTAGGAGAATTTTACAAAGTATTAGCAATCTCATTGCCTGTTTTTATCGAAATTTGCATTGAAGATTGAACGGAGATAAAAAGAAGCTGAGATTTACAATTTTATTTTGTAGATTACGTTTAGAAGAGAAAGGAACATTTAGAAATATTTAACACAGTTGCAGTAATCTTTTTTCACGATTCTGCGTCTTATAATAAAGAGCATTTAAAAAACAGTCAATTTTCTCATAAGCAGTTAGTTTTGGTTGCGGCCTCTATTTCTATAGAGGCCAATTTTTTTTAACCCCTTTGCTGTTTCGGATAAAAGAAAAAGCGGTACACGAGCCACCCCATAACCGAACCCACTATATCTGCTATTATATCTTCTGTTTCAAAACTGCGGTTGGATACCAGATATTTTTGGACGAATTCCATCATAATACCGAAGGCGGAGGATATGAGACATATTACCAAAAACCAACGCGGTAAATCATTCTGTTTACTTTCGCTCATAAATTTACTCCACAAAAATACCTGGACGCCAAACAGAAAGACGTGGGCAATCTTATCGAGTTTGGGTATTTTGGGTCCCGGCGGAATGTCTCTTCCGGGAATGATCAATAAGATGATGATGAGTAATGTCCATAACAGAGCTGCCATGAAGACAACCCCCTTTTTTTTATTCATTTTTGTACTGCGTTAGCCTTGTACAAGGGAAGCATAAGCCTCTGCTGTCAGCAATCCTGCAATTTCATTGGGATCATCCGGCTTTAACTTGATCATCCAACCCTCTCCATAAGGGTCGTTGTTGATCAGTTCGGGCTGGTCATTTAAGCCCGGGTTGATTTCGGTAATAGTCCCCGTGACCGGCAGAAAAAGATCGCTGACTGTTTTCACGGCTTCCACGGTACCGAAGACGGAATCGGCGCCCAGGTGCTGATTAAGTGTTTCAATTTCCACATACACAATGTCTCCCAACTCACTTTGGGCAAATTCGGTAATGCCGACAACTGCAACATCGCCTTCAAGACGAATCCATTCATGGTCCTTTGTGTAACGCAGATCTTTGGGAAAATTCATAAAATAAAATTTTGTGTTGCAAAGATTACAAAAACAGTTGGAATAAAAAATGTAAGCGCTCTGAATCAGCGGGATATTTGGATAAAACTGCGTGTTGAGAATTTACCTTCTTACCCCAAAAAAGCCTGCAGGTTATCAAAATAGAGTAAAATATGGTCCTTCATAAAATTTTCCTGGTCCAACGGGTTCATCACCGGCAGTGTTTTTAATTGTTTGAAATGGGGCCATCCGTCATCGTCTATCTTCTCAAGCGCATAATAACCACTTTGGGATAGAAGCATGCATACCGCCACGTGCATCAGGTCCTGTTTTTGTTCTTTTGTATAATCTTTTTGAATATCTCCCAATTCCTGGATTCCGATAAGAAACAAAATAGTCTCCATGTCTGGTTTTTTTCCAAACCGTTCCATCAATTGTTCCTCGAGTTTCCACCATCTCACCTGTAAATCGTTGTCATTATCGCGCATAATGGCAAAATTACGCCGATTAGGCATAATTCTTAAGAAATAAACCTGTGAGTAGCCACAGAATTGTTTTACCTTTGCACCCTCAAAAAATCAGCCATACGGCTTTAGGCATCTCATACGGTCTCTTTGGGCATTACTGATTTCTAAAGGCAGAGGTTGAGAACTTAATTAAGATGCAGATAAGAAACATAGCTATCATTGCTCACGTAGACCATGGCAAAACCACGCTGGTGGATAAAATTTTACATCAGACCCATGTTTTCCGGGCTAACCAGCAAAGTGGTGAATTGATAATGGATAACAATGACCTCGAAAGAGAACGGGGCATCACCATATTTAGTAAAAACGCTTCGGTGGTATACAAGGATGTTAAAATTAACGTGATTGATACGCCCGGACACTCGGATTTTGGAGGAGAAGTAGAAAGAGTTCTGAAAATGGCCGACGGCGTATTGCTGTTGGTGGATGCATTTGAAGGGCCCATGCCGCAAACGCGCTTTGTATTGCAGAAGGCACTGCAGTTGAATCTTAAACCGATTGTAGTCATTAATAAAGTGGATAAGGTCAATTGCCGACCGGCAGAAGTGCATGATGCGGTATTTGAGTTGTTTTTCAACCTGGATGCTACCGAAGAGCAACTGGATTTCCCCACATTTTACGGATCGGGGAAAAACGGATGGTTCAATGATTCTTTGACACCCTCAGAGGATATCACTCCTTTACTGGATGGTATTTTGAAATATGTGCCTGCTCCGCAGGTTACTGAGGGCCCGCTACAGTTACAAATCACATCCCTGGATTATTCTTCTTTTCTCGGAAGAATAGCCGTTGGAAAAGTTACCCGCGGCAGTATTAAAGAAGGGCAATCTATTGCATTGGTGCAGCCTAATGGCACTATTAAGAAGGCGCGGGTTAAGGAATTGTATGTATTTGAAGCCCTGGGAAAGAAGAAAGTGGAGGAAGTGGTTGCAGGAGATATTTGCGCAGTTGTCGGGTTAGAAGATTTTAATATTGGAGATACCATTACGGATGCGGAAGTGCCTGAGGCGTTGCCTGTTATTAGCGTGGATGAGCCGACGATGAACATGCTATTCAGCATTAATAATTCACCTTTCTTTGGCAAAGACGGAAAATATGTGACCAGCAGGCATTTGCGTGACCGGTTGTTGAAAGAAACCGAAAAAAATCTGGCGCTGAGGGTAGAGGATACGGATAACGGAGACAGTTTTCTGGTTTATGGTCGTGGAATCTTGCATTTAGGTGTGTTGATAGAAACGATGCGCCGGGAGGGATACGAATTAACGGTGGGGCAACCGCAGGTAATTGAAAAATTAATAGACGGAAAGAAATGTGAGCCTTATGAGATTCTGGTTGTAGATGTTCCGGAAGTATTTGCTAGTAAAGCCATTGATCTGGTATCGCGCCGGAAGGGGGAATTGCTGGTGATGGAAACTAAGGGAGACATGCAGCATCTGGAGTTTGAAATTCCGTCCCGCGGATTGATTGGCTTGCGTACCCAAATGCTTACTGCCACTACCGGAGAAGCCGTTATGGCTCATCGCTTTAGCGAATATAAGGCATGGAAAGGCCCCATTTCCGGGAGGATTAATGGCGTCCTGTTGTCGAAGAACCAGGATAAAACCACGGCTTATTCTATTGATAAGTTACAGGATCGGGGCACATTTTTCGTAGACCCGGGCGAAGAAGTATATGCGGGACAGATTATAGCCGAACATATCAAGCCCGGTGACTTAGTCGTAAATGCCACTGAGGCGAAGAAGTTGACAAACCACAGAGCCAGTGGAAATGACGATGCTACCCGCATAGCGCCTAAAACCATTATGTCGCTGGAAGAATGTATGGAGTATATCCAGCATGATGAATGCATTGAAGTAACTCCCAATCATATTCGTATGCGTAAGGTTATTCTTGACGAGGAAGAACGTAAAAAGCACGTCAAGAGGCTAAGCATGCAGGAGGCGGGTTACTGATTAAAAGGATTCGCAGCTATGGATAGCCGATCCGTAGCACGATGTTGCCGATTATTCAGATTCCCGGCCGGTGCTTCTTAGATCTTTTTGTAACTCCCGGGCGTCAGATATGCTCCTTACGAGGTAAATCAGTATAAAAATTTTGATGATAATACTGCCTCCGAGGTATGCGGGTTTTATGGAAGCCGTTACGATAGAAATAATCACAAACAAAACCAAGGCGGATAAAACGGACGAGTAGGGATTCCTGCGGGCTAAGAAAGCAAGGATAAAAAAAAGAACCACTTCAATAGCGGTTATGATGGTTACTATCCAGGAGAAATCCTTTCCTGCTAATAATGATATGATTTCTCCGATAATCAGCAGACAAGCGGCATCGAATAGCGTATTCCTGGTTTTATTATTATCCATTTTTAGAAATAAGACGTTGTGGATTTTGAAAAATAAGCGGCGCTTCTCCGTTCCCTTTAACTTTAAATAGGTTAGAGAATGGCTATTTTTCAAAAGTAAACGAAAATTATCGCGGAATGGATATATAGGTACATGTTTTTCTATGGAGTTATTTATATAAAGTTTCGATAATAGGTAGAATGTTTCGGATTATGGTAGCGGTATATCGCGTTTCAGCATTTGATTCCTGTTAGCCATTTCCCAGGCCGTATAGAAAACCAATAGCGCTCTTTTTTGCAGTAAAGGGAAGTTTATCTTGTCCGGTGTGTCGGTAGGTTTGTGATAATCCGGATGTAACCCGCTAAAGTAAAATATGACGGGTACGCCGTTCTTAGCGAAGTTGTAGTGGTCGCTTCGGTAATAGATTCTCTCCGGGTCTTTGGGGTCATTGTATTTATAGTCTAACTCAAGTTTGGTGTATTTCTTATTCACCGCCTCACTGATCGACTTTAAATCAGAGCTGAGCTTATCATCGCCAATGACATAAATATAACGGGTGGAATCTCCATATTTTCTACTGGGGTCTATCCTGCCGACCATATCAATATTCAGGTTCACGGTCACCTTATCCAGATCCACCGTGGGATGTGAAGCATAGTAGTCTGAACCCCATAATCCTTTTTCTTCTCCACTTACCGTCATGAATAAGATGCTTCTTCTTGGTCCCTTACCTGCTTTTTTAGCCTCGGAAAATGCTTTGGCTAATTCCAGGATGGTTACGGTGCCCGATCCGTCATCGTCGGCGCCGTACCAGATGGTATCTCCCCGTTTGCCGAGGTGATCATAGTGAGCGGTTAAAATAACGAATTCATCTTTCAGGTCACTTCCTTCCAGAAAGCCTAATACGTTGCTGCTTTGCATTTCCAGGGACACCTTGCTTAGGTTTAGCGCCGTATTTGCCTCGTAAACCGCAGGCCGGTTTTCATTTCGCAGCTCATTGAGCTGGATGCCGGATATTTTTTCGGCAAGCTCCGTACTGATGAAAAAGGTATTCAGCCGCTGACTTTTTTGGTACAGGTTCACGTACATATTGCTTTTGGACACCAGAGGAGGAATCCGTTTGGTGACGATAAGGAGGGCCGCAGCGCCATTTTTCATAGCGGCTAACTGTTGTGCGATCCAATTGAGCCGGGGTTGATTGCTTTTATCGCCTATTTTTCCATGTTCATCGGAAAAAGCCATGACCAATTTCCCCCTTACATCTATATCCTTATAGTCATCACGAAACTGGTCGCTTCGGCCTTCCCCCACAAAAACTATCTCGGAAAAATAATAACGAGCGGAATAGCCGGACTGAAGATAAACTGAGAAATCTTTGCCTGCTGTGAATTCGGTATCGTTGACGCTAAGGGAAAGGTTCAACAGCGAGTCGGCATAAACCGGAAAGTACATTTCATAGCTATCTTTGTTGCCGGGGGCCAATCCAATAGATTTAAACTCATTTTCAATATATGCCGCCGCTTTTCTTTGTCCTTCCGTTGCCGTTTCTCGGCCTTCCATATCAGCGCTGGCAATAACAGATAGGTTTTTTCGCATGTCCTCTATGGAAATGGACCTGGCGAAAGGGCGGGGGTTTGTGATTTTTTGTGCCCATACCAGTGAGGGAAGTACCACCAGAAAGGTTAAAAGAAATGCCTTGTATTTGCTTAGTAAAGAATTCATAGAAAGAATGAATGTTGGGAAATAATAAGGCCAAACATAATGTAAAAATACAAGTGTTACCGGCCCCGGGAATATATAAATGTCATAATTTCGGCTGATATGCAGGAAGATACCCATTTTATGAAGCAGGCGCTGAAAGAGGCGGAGAAAGCTTTTGAAGAGGAAGAGATACCAATTGGCGCCGTGGTTGTCTTAGACGGCAAGATCATTGGCAGAGGTTACAATCAGGTGGAAAGATTAAATGATCCGACCGCTCATGCCGAGATGATAGCGCTCACATCAGCATTCAATTATTTGGGAAGCAAGTATCTTCCGGAGGCGACCATTTATGTAACGGTAGAGCCATGCCCGATGTGTGCCGGAGCACTTTATTGGAGTAAGATTGGAAGGATTGTATTTGGCGCCTTTGATGAGAAAAACGGAAGCATCAGCCGCCCGCCGTATGCCGGGCAGGACAGGTTCACCCCTTTTCATCCCAAAACTTTGGTAATGGGAGGACTGATGCAGGAGGCATGTACGGAGTTGATGGTCATGTTTTTCAGGAGTCGAAGAGGAGAATAACCGGGAGCAGGGCGTAAAGGTTTTAGCATTTTCATTTAAAGCATTAAATATAAAATAATGAATGAACAGGAAGAAGTGATATTGGTAAACGATAAGGATGAACAGGTGGGTGTTATGGAAAAGATGGAAACGCATCGTAAAGCCTTATTGCACAGGGCTTTCAGTGTTTTTATTTTCAATTCAAACGGAGAAATGCTGATTCAGCAGAGAGCTTTGGGAAAATACCATAGCCCCGGCTTGTGGACCAATACCTGCTGCAGTCATCCCCGGCCGGGAGAAACGACCACAGAAGCCGCCAGCAGAAGACTGAAAGAAGAATTGGGTTTTGAGGCGCCCTTAGAGAAAGTGTTTGATTTTATATACAGGGCTCCCTTCGACAACGGGCTTACAGAAAACGAGTTTGACCACGTATTTATTGGTTACTACGATGGACCCGTTACACCCGATTCAAATGAGGTGAAAGGTTATCGCTTTAGCTTGCCGGCAGATATACAGCAGGAATTAAGCAGTAATCCTGAGCGCTATACCGAGTGGTTCAAAATAGCATTTCCCATGCTGAAAGAACAGGGAATAATCTGATAAAAGCGGCTTGAAGAAGAATTGATCAATCCGCTAATATTTTCTTCATCACCTCTATTAACTCTCCTTTAGTGATAGGAACCCCCATTATTTTGCTATAACCGCGGGCAGGAATGAGGTATTTGTCACGCAAAATTTTTATTAACTGACCATTATTAATTTCCGGAACCAGCACCTGATCAAAATTGCGGATTAGCGTTTCTAAATTTCTCGGGAAAGGTCTCAAGTACCGAATATGTGCGTGAGAAACGGCATACCCCTGTGATTGCAGTTCAGTGACGGCGCTTTTTATGGACCCATACGTAGAACCCCATCCGAGTACTAACAATTTACCTTTTTCAGGACCACTGTCTAATTGCTGTTCCGGAATATCCCAGGCGATTTTCTCTACCTTTTCTTCTCTTATTTTCACCATTAGCTGGTGATTTTCCGGGTCGTAGCTCACGTTACCGGTAATATTCTGTTTTTCCAATCCGCCCATTCGGTATTCCATCCCCGGTGTGCCAGGCACTACCCAGGGGCGTACTAAGTTTTCATCCCGGATATACGGTTGAAACTGCTCTTCATCTTCACGCAAGGCTTTCTTGAAAGAAACTTTTACATCAGGGAGTTCGGCGCTTTGAGGGAACCGCCAGGGTTCTGCTCCATTGGCGATATAGCCGTCACTCAGGAATATAACGGGCGTCATGTGTTGAGTAGAAATCCGGCAGGCCTCATAAACGGCACTGAAGCAATCACTTGGCGAAGAAGAGGCTACAACAGGCATCGGACATTCACCGTTTCTGCCGTAATATGCCTGAAGCAAGTCGCTCTGTTCCGTTTTAGTAGGTAAGCCCGTAGAAGGGCCTCCGCGTTGCACATCCACTATCACTAGTGGAATTTCCAGCATGACTGCCAGCCCCATGGCTTCGGTTTTTAATGCCATCCCCGGGCCCGAAGTGGTTGTTACTCCCACGCTCCCCCCATAGGAAGCGCCGATGGCAGAGGATATACCCGCGATTTCATCCTCAGCCTGGAAAGTACGGATACCGAAATCTTTATGTTTGCTCAGTTCGTGCAAAATATCGGATGCGGGAGTAATCGGGTAGGTTCCGAGAAACAGGGGTAAGCCGCTCTTCTGTGAAAATGCGATTAAACCGTAAGCCAATGCCTGGTTACCCATGATGGAACGGTAAGTGCCTTTCTTCATCCTTGCTTTACCCACTGAATAAGTAGTACCAAAGGCTTCCGTGGTGTCGCCGTAATGATACCCGGCCTTCAGCGCGATAATATTACTGTTGAGGATATCCGGATTTTTACTAAATTTTTCAGTTAAGAATCGTACGGTGTTATCCATGTTCCGATTATACATCCAGTATAGGAAGCCCAGCACAAACATATTTTTAGCCCTGTCTTTTTCCTTGGTTCCCAGAGTGAACTCTTTTAGCGCTTCACGAGTCATTTTGGTGACATCCATCCTGATAACATCATAGTTATTCAGGCTGCCGTCGTCTAAAGGATTGATGCCGGCTTCGTAGTTTGCCAGCCTGAGATTTTTGACATCGAATCCATCAGTATTGATGATTATTTTACCTCCCTTCTTCAGTGTCTTCAAATTTACTTTTAGCGCAGCAGCGTTCATGGCGACAAGTACGTCGTACTCGTCGCCGGGTGTATAAACCGTGTCACTGGAAAAGCGCAACTGGTAGCCGCTCACGCCCGGCA
>JACFNM010000012.1:10112-14437 GCA_019454915.1 Chitinophagaceae bacterium | reverse complement strand
GGGTGCCTTGTGGGGCCCGTATTTCTGCCGGAAAATCAGGAAAAGTCGCTAAGTCCATGCCGAGAAGCGCGCTGTTGTTGGTAAACTGACTCCCGGTAAGCTGCATCCCATCGCCGCTGTCTCCTGCAAACTTGATGACAACTTCCTGAAGCTCTTGTTTCTTTCTGTCCATCATGCTGAATTTAAATGAAACTGTACAAAGGTAAATTACACAAGCGTTGGAGAGCAAAATATTTGGGTCATGGGTTTGTCAAACGGACAGCTTTCCGTGTGAATCGCTTTGATGTCATCATTATTTTTTGTAAGCTCCCTTAAAATATATTAATTCGCTGCAACGATTATTTAAACATGCTGCTGTCGGTAATCATTGTAAACCATAATGTTAAACTTTACCTGGAACAATGCCTCTATTCCGTTCTCAGGGCAGGCAGCTCCATTGATATGGAGATTATCGTGGTGGATAACCATTCTTCGGATGGTAGCCGACATTACCTTGAGCCGGCTTTTCCGCAGGTACAGTTTATCTGGAACACGGAAAATCTGGGATTTGCCAAAGCCTGTAATATTGGCTGGCAACGGGCAGCCGGACGCCATATTCTTTTTCTGAATCCGGATACCATAGTTGGGGAGGAGTGTTTTGAATATTGCCTCCGGTTCCAGCAGGAAGCCGCTCATTGCGGGGCACTGGGAGTGAGGATGATTAATGAAAGAGGACTTTTTTTAAAAGAAAGTAAAAGAGGGTTTCCCTCTCCGTTGGTTTCGTTTTTCCGCTTAACGGGATTATCTGCCCTTTTTCCGAAGTCGGCTCTTTTCGCGCAGTATTATCTCGGCCATTTACCGGAACTGGAAACGCATGAAATAGACGTGGTTGCCGGGGCTTTTATGATGTTAAAAAAAGAGGTATTAGATGAGGTGGGTGGATTTGATGAATCTTTTTTTATGTACGGAGAAGATATTGATCTCAGCTACCGGATTCAGAAACAGGGCTACAGAAACTACTATTATCCTGAGGTCACCATACTTCATTTTAAAGGCAGAAGTACACCTCACAAGAATCTTCAATACTTGAAGACGTTTTACGGCGCGATGAAAATTTTTATTGATAAACATTATGGAAAATCAGAAAAGAAATTTCTTTCGTTCCTTCTTCAGGCAGGAATCCGGTTGAAAATAATAGCTGCGAGAATTTCCTTAGTACTCTCGGGTCTTCTGAGACGGGAGACAAAGAAGTCAGATACCCTTACACAAAAGATATTAATTGTCGGTATGGAAGAGAGAGAAGCCGGATATTTGAAACAACTAATAGCGCCCCGGTATGGACTTGCTCAAAAGTCACTCGTTTTCCTGCCGGTGGATAAAAATATGAAAATCAATACATCGCCTGCGGGAGCCGTATTAAAAAACGACAAAGCCAGCAAGATAATCCTTTGTGAGGGCAATTTAACGTTCAGGGAATTGATTGCGCTTCGCGAGGCTTTGAGCTGGTGCAGAGCGATAACCGGTTTTCACGCACGAGGCAGCAGGGGGATACCGGGAGAAGTATAGGATTCTGATCTATAGAGGAAGAATAGAGGCAACAATTGCGGAATTTGGGGATATACAAACTTGTGTCATACATTTGCCTGTTCATAAAATAACATTAACCCATCCAGTTTCAATGGGGCTTATTGAAATACCGATCCCAAAGACAATTGCGCGAACCTTACAGTTGCATCCGGGTTCACACCGCAGGCAGCAGGTGCGTGTCTTAAGAAAATTATTAAGGAAGGCGCGGTTTACCGAATTTGGTCAGTATTACCACTTTGATGAAATATTGCTTCAAAAGGATCCTGAAAAGAGTTTTCAGAACCGGGTTCCCATTGTTGACTACGATAAAATTTATGACCAGTGGTGGCATCGTACGCTGGAAGGTATTCCAGATGTGTGCTGGCCGGGGAAAATAGAATACTTCGCCTTAAGTTCGGGTACTTCGGGTTCAGCAAGTAAATATATACCCATCACAAACGATCTGATGCGCGGGAACCGCATAGTGATGGTTAAGCAGTTGCTGACCCTGCTTAATTATGAAGACATTCCCGTGAAGTCTATCAGAAAAGGATGGTTGATGCTTGGAGGTAGTACGGATTTACAAAAGGGACCAGGTTACTATTCGGGCGATTTGAGCGGTATAACGGCAAAGAAGGTTCCATTCTGGTTTAGCCCCTTTTATAAACCCGGGAGAAAAATTGCTCGTACGAAGGATTGGAATACCAAGCTGGATGAAATTGTGGAGCAGGCGCCTAACTGGGATATTGGTTTTATAGTGGGCGTGCCGGCATGGATACAGATGTGTATGGAAATGATTATTGCGAAGTATCGTTTGAAAAATATTCACGAAATCTGGCCCAATCTTGCCTTCTATGTTCATGGCGGAGTGGCATTTGAACCGTACAAAAAAGGATTTGAAAAGCTTCTTGGAAAGCCGTTAACCTATATAGAAACCTATCTGGCTTCCGAAGGATTCATCGCCTACCAGGACAGACAGAACGTACGAGGGATGAAGCTGAGTACGAATGAGCATATCTTTGTTGAATTTGTACCTTTTGATGCGCAGCACTTTGACGTGGATGGGAATATACTTCCGGATGCGAAGGCACTCTTGCTGGGTGATGTAGAGGAAGGGAAAGACTATGCCCTGCTGATCAGTACGTCGGCAGGTGCCTGGAGATATCTCATAGGAGATACCATAAGGTTTTCCAATAAAAGCAGAGCAGAGATTATTATTACCGGAAGAACCAAGCATTTCTTAAGCCTGGTGGGTGAACATTTGAGTGTGGATAATATGAACAAGGCTATTGAATTAGCCGGTCAGCAGTTAAATATTTCTATTCCGGAGTTTACAGTAGCGGGCATCCCCTATCAATCCTTTTTTGCGCATCATTGGTACGTTGCCTGCGATGAACCCGTAGATGAAGATAAATTACGGAATGCGATAGACAATCATCTCAAAGAGCTTAATGACGATTATGCCGTGGAGAGAAAGAGCGCTTTGAAGGAAGTTTTACTGACGGTCTTACCCGAAAATTATTTTATGAAGTTTCTTGAAAGTAAAGGGAAATGGGGGGGGCAGCATAAATTCCCCAGGGTGATGAAAGGCAAAATGCTGGAGGATTGGATACGGTTTACGGCTTCTGTAAACAGTTGAATAGTAATTTAGTTTAGTTGTTAACGCTTTTTTTACCCATACAGTTCATGATGGTTTCTTACATTTATGGCTGAATTGATGAATATAAACGGTAAAGCATGTTTGAGGCTCTTTTTAAGGGATTGGCGCTGGGATTGGTTTTAGCCTTATCGGTGGGGCCGGTTATTTTTACGATTATTAAGCAAAGTATATATAACGGCCAGGAAGGAGGCTTCAGTTTTGTAGCGGGTGTTTGGATAAGCGATATTTTGCTGGTGGTTTTATCTAATGGTTTCACCGAACTGGTGAAAGAATTGCTCGAATATAAAAAGCTGATAGGTTATACGGGTAGTTCGTTCCTGATGGGGCTTGGTATTTATTACCTCTTTTTTAAGAAGAGCAAATTACGGCTCAATGGCAATGGGCCGGTGATAAAACTCGACAGGAGTGACCATACCCAGATTTTCATTTCAGGTTTTTTGATCAATACGCTGAATCCGAGTGTTATCATTTTCTGGCTGATTAATGCCACAGCTTTTGCTGTCAGTCATACGATTCAACAACGCATTATCATTTTTGCTACCTGTATCCTGTTCAATATGGCGGCAGATACCGTAAAGGTATTATTGGCGGGAAGTTTGAGAAAAAGGCTGACCGTGCGTTATATCTCCATCATCACCAAAATCTCCGGCGCTATATTAATCGCTTTCGCAATCGCTCTTCTATATGGCATTGTTTTTTTGAGCGATAAGATGCAGTAAATAACCTGTTTTTTCTTTACTGCCCCTGTGCCAAACTAAAGGCTTTTTTATCTCCCCACTGATTGAGCAACTCCGAAGAACATATTTTGAAGTTCCCGCTCATGCTAACATATAGTCCTAAAACATCCTGTTGCGTCAGGGGCTCGTCGTCAAGACTTTCAAAACGTACGTTGTACAGGTTAACCAGGTTGGTGTACACCGAGCCTGTGGGCCAAACCTGGGTTCCCCTGTTGGAAATGTTTACCAGTTTAAATTTTACGCCCGCGTGTCGCTCGCACTTGGCAGCAATGGCCATGGGTTGCTGGTCGCTCTCTATGAATAAATCAACGCCCACGATGGTTTCATTTCCGGTTTCTTTGGAGACCATCATGGCATTCTGCTTCAGTTTGAAAGGCATTGGA
>JACFNM010000012.1:2867-10098 GCA_019454915.1 Chitinophagaceae bacterium | reverse complement strand
GGTTTGTTGGGAACGATAGGCCGGGCATTAAATTCGGGCTTCTTGCCCAGGTTGCCGATAATTGCCTCGGCAAATTCGGTGGTATTTACGGCCGGCGTTGACTTGTTTCCAAAGTCGCCCGTGTGGACCCCGCTCTCCAGAGTGTATAATAAGGCGTTTTCAATGACGCCGGCATTCTCAGTCAGTCCCACGTGCATGAGCATCGAGATGCCGCTCAAAATCAGGGCGGTGGGATTGGCGATATTTTTACCGGCAATATCCGGAGCCGTACCGTGAACCGCTTCAAATATCGAGATGTGGTCGCCAATGTTGGCAGAAGGTGCGAATCCCAAACCACCAACCAGTCCGGCACATAAATCGGATACAATATCTCCCTGCAGGTTGGTGAGTATAACTACGTCGAACGTATCGGGCCGGGTCACCAGCTTCATACACAGATCATCTACGATGATATCATCGGATTTCAATTCGGGATAATCTTTGGCCACTTCGTAGAAACATTCTAAAAATAGTCCGTCCGTTATTTTCATAATATTGGCTTTGTGCCCGCAGGACACACGCCTGGCGCCTTTCAACTTCGCCATTTCAAAAGCATACCGGATGACCTGTTCACTACCCGGCCGCGTAATAAAACGCCTGCTTAAGGCCACATCATGCGTAAGCATGTGCTCGATGCCGCCGTAGGTATCTTCAATATTTTCCCTTACTACCGTGATGTCTATCGGGATGCCGGCTCTGGAAAAAACGGTATCCACGCCGTGCAGCGTTTGAAACACTCTTTTATTGGCGAAGGTATTCCAGGTTTTTCTAGCGGTTACATTAATACTCTTAACGCCTTTTCCTTTAGGCGTTTCCATAGGGCCCTTAAGCAGGAGCCCTAAATCTTCAATCGTCAGTTTAGCCTCGGGCGTCATCCCATTTGAAAAGCCCTTATCAAAAACCCATTTTCCCATTTCTACGAATTCATATTCCAGGGGTACGTTATTGGCTTTGAATATGCTCAGAGTTGCATCCATGATTTCCGGACCTATTCCGTCTCCTTTGGCTATGGCAATTTTCATAACTTATCGAATTTTAAGTGTCAGTATAGATAAAATGAAAGTGAAATATAGCAGATTTTCCTCAAAGGTAAACCCGATTTATAAAAGCGGATAAAAATGTCTTTATTTCTATAGGCTATCAATGTTTTTTGCTACTTTTAGGCAAAACTTTTTGTTAGGTAATGGCATCCAAGGTAACGGAAGGCGTAACCGTCACAGTTGAGACTTTTTATCAGCCTGATTATAGTAATCCTATGAACGGCGAATTCATGTTTGCCTATCGCATTACCCTGCAAAATAATAATGCTTTTCCGGTAAAGTTATTGCGGCGTCACTGGTTTATTTATGATAGTAATGGAACCCGGCGCGAAGTGGAAGGAGAAGGAGTCGTAGGTGTTCAACCGCAAATCAACCCCGGGGAGCAGTATCAGTACGTAAGCGGTTGTAATTTACGAACTGAAATGGGCAAGATGTACGGTACTTACGTCATGGAGAATTTGGTATCAAAAAAGCAATTTATAGTGAAAATACCGGTATTGGGTATGATCGTTCCCTTTAAAATGAATTAGAACTTTTTCTTCGTAAAAGGCCTACCTTTGCGTCCATTTACAAAAAGGATTTTCATGCAGCAGAAGTTGAAGAGCGAGTAGATTTTGTTTCAGTTTCTTCTCTATGGATTTTTCAGTTCAATAACCTTTTATAGCACCGTGATATATCATACACCATCGAAAACCTTATAGATGTACAAAGTTACTTTCAACAATAAGAACAAAGTGTTCTTTAATGCCTTAAAAGCAAATGTGGACCAGTATTTTACCGAGAACAATATCCGTAAGACGGGAAACTGGAAATTATATACGAAATCCATTGTATTGATTCCTGCGGCAGTTCTCATTTATCTGTCTCTTTTATTGCTTCCCCTGAATCTGTTTTGGGGGATTTTATTAAGCGGACTTTTTGGTTTCACACTTGCGAGCATCGGGTTCAATATTATGCATGATGCCTGCCATGGCTGCTACTCAACCCGCAAATGGGTAAATGATTTATTTGGATTGAGTATGAATGCCCTGGGAGGGAACGCCTTTTTATGGAAGCTGAAGCATAATATCGTGCACCATACCTATACCAATATTGATGGGATTGACGATGATATTAATAATATGCCGTTTATGCGGGAATGTCCTACGCAGCCCTGGAAACCTATTCACCGTTACCAGCATTACTACATGTTTTTTCTCTATGGTTTTACTTCCCTGTTTCTTTTGTTTATAACGGATTATATCAAGTACATTACCCGGAAAGTGTACACGACGCCTTTAAAGCCTATGGACGTTAAGGAGCACGTGGTTTTTTGGGTGTCTAAACTGCTTTATATTGCCGTAACGATTGTGGTACCTATCCTCGTGGTCGGCTGGCAAGCCTGGTTAGTTGGTTTCCTCGTGATGCATTTTGTACTGGGAGTAACCTTAGCCGTAGTATTTCAGTTGGCTCATGTGGTGGAGCACGCCGAATTTGACGTGGCCGGCATTGAACCAAAGAAGATTGATAATGAATGGGCCATTCACCAGGTGAAGACGACGGCTAATTTTGCGGCCAATAATAAGGTGCTTTCCTGGATTGTGGGGGGACTGAATTTCCAGATCGAGCATCATCTTTTTCCGCGCATTAGTCATGTTCATTACCCGGCGATCAGCAAAATCGTTCAGGAGACCTGTCAGCAATTTGGGCTGCAGTACATCTATTTCCCAACGCTCGGCGGCGCCATTGCATCTCACTTCCGGCTGATGAAGCGGTTGGGAGAAAAACCATGATGGAGCACAAGGGCATTTATAGCCTTTCCTGATTATCTGATGAGGTACGTTGGTATTCGGGATGTCTTTTCACTTGTGGACTGATCGTCGCAATATAGTCTATTCCTTTCGTCTTACTTCACCTACTTTTGCAGTTGGAAAAACGGCTATGTACAATAAAGAACAGACACAGCACCTGCAAGAGCAAACCCTATCGTTTCTGAAGGAACAGAAATCTGAAATAGGCATCCCTGAAGTAAAGCCACTTCGGGATGTTTTACGCTTTCATGAATACCGGTATTATGTTTTAAATGATCCGTTGATCGCAGACGCGGAATATGACCAGCTTTATAAGGAACTGGTAAAGCTGGAAGAAGGGCATCCCGGGATCATTACTGCCGATTCTCCAACCCAGCGTGTTTCCAGGGGGCTTATCAAAGCGTTTCCCAAAGTACAGCATCTGGTACCCATGCTTTCCTTAGACAATTCTTACGACGCAACGGACCTGATAGATTTCGACCGGAGGGCGAAAGAGTTGAGCGGACTCGCCGAAATCGTTTATTGTGTGGAACCCAAATTTGACGGGGCGGGTATATCCCTGCTTTATGAAAATGATATGCTGGTAAGAGGCGCGACAAGGGGCGACGGCGTGGTCGGCGATGATATAACCACTAATATCCGGCAAATCAGATCGGTTCCACTGTCGGCAAACTTCTCTGCATTTGGTATTCAGCAGATTGAGATTCGCGGGGAAGTGTTGATGAACAAAGATCATTTTAAAGCCTATAATGATTTACTGGAAGAAGAAGGGGCAGAAAGACTGGCCAATCCACGAAATGCTGCCGCCGGCTCTTTGCGTATCAAGGATCCCCGGGAAGTGGGACGAAGAAATTTGGAGGCATTTCTTTACCACATAAGCTATGTAAGTTTCCTGCCGGGTGTTGACGCACCGAAAGTACTTGAGACGCATAGCTCTGCATTGAAGATGTTATGGGAATTGGGCTTCAGAAGTCCCGAAAAAGAAAAGAAAGTATGTAAGAATATAGCCGAAGTAGTCGCTTATTGTGAACATTTTGAAAGACAGCGGGACGCATTGCCTTACGAAATAGACGGAATGGTCATCAAGGTGAATGAGTTGGCTGTGCAAGATACACTGGGCATGACCACCCACCATCCGCGCTGGGCGATGGCATTTAAATTCAAAGCCAGGCAGGGAACGAGCAGGTTGATATCCGTTGAGTTTCAGGTAGGCAGAACGGGAGCGGTTACTCCCGTGGCAAAGATTGAACCGGTGCAGGTGGGCGGCGTAACCGTGGGCAGCATTTCTTTGCATAACGAAGATTATATCAAAGAGAAGGATCTTCGCTTAGGCGACCGAATCCTTATAGAACGTTCAGGCGATGTGATTCCCCAGGTAGTGAAGTCTTTTCCCGAATTACGACGCGGTGAAGAGTCCGTCATTCAATTTCCCGTTCAATGCCCTGCGTGTGGCTTTCCATTAGAGAAGCCCGAAGGAGAAGCGGTTTGGCGCTGTAATGATAGTAATCATTGCCCTGCCCAGATTGTAGAAAAAATTATCCATTTCAATAGTAAGGATGCGATGGATATACGCGGTCTCGGAGAAGCCAATGTTCGCAAGTTCTACTCTTTGAAATTCCTTAAAGATATTCCCGGAATATACCGTCTGCCTTTTGAACAGATAAGGGCTTTGGAAGGTTTTGGAGAAAAAAGCATTGTCAATTTGCAACAAGCGATCGAGGCCTCGAAAAAGCAGCCGCTTCACCGGTTGATCTATGGTTTGGGGATACGCTATATTGGAGAAACGACCGCCAAAGTACTGGCAAGGCATGTAGATTATTTACCGGATTACACGCGTTTTTCTATGGAGCAGTTGCAGGAGTTGGATGATGTGGGTCCTAAAGTGGCAGAGAGTATTTATCAGTTTTTCCATAACGAAAAAAACCTTTCTCTGTTGCAGGAGTTGGAAGGATTGGGGTTGAACCTCCGGAATGAAAAAGAAAAACTGAATGATACCGGCACGCTTACCAGCCAAACTTTCCTGTTTACGGGCAGTTTGAAAAAGTTGAAACGGAGTGAAGCTGAAGCAATGGTGGAAAAGAGTGGCGGTTCAGTTTTAAGCGGGGTAAGCAGCAAGTTGAATTATCTCATAGTAGGTGAAGATGCGGGTTCAAAACTGGAAAAAGCGAAGAAAATTTCAACCATTCAGATTATTGATGAAGACCAGTTTCTTGCAATGATAGGACAATTAAAAAACAAATAGAAAGACTGATATGATACAGGCTGCTACGCTTAAGTTTCTCAGAAGTTTGGCCAAAAACAACAACAAACCCTGGTTTGATGCGCACAGGAGTGAATACGAGATCGCGCGGAAAGACTTTGAATTGTTTCTGCAGTCGGTAATTGACGGGTTTGGGAAGATAGACTCATCTATTGCCCCCTTAGAGGCCAGACAGTGTATGTTCCGCATAAACCGGGATGTCCGTTTCAGTAAAAACAAAATGCCGTATAAAATAAACTTCGGAGCGAGCATAAATCGTGGCGGCAGAAAATCTATTTATGCGGGTTATTATTTTCACCTGGAACCGCGGAATAGTTTTGCGGGCGGTGGGCTGTGGATGCCGATGCCTGCGGAAACACACAAAGTCAGGCAGGAGATAGATTACTGCTGGGATGAATTTGGCAAAATGTTGCGGTCGAAGAGTTTTAAGTCCCTCTATGGGGACTTTGACAATGACCCCGGGGTATCGCTGGTGAATGTTCCCCGGGGTTACGATAAAGATAATCCCGCCGCACAATACCTTAAATTGAAAAGTTGGACAGCCACCTGCGGATTAACTAATAGTGAACTGACCGATAAGACGCTCGTAAAAAAGACGATCCAGGCTTTCAAAGCCCTGCAGCCGTTTATTGATTTTATGAACCGGGCTATAGAGGATTAACCCGATTTCGACGGCGGACCGTAGAAACCGGGTTATTATTCATGTTGCTGTTATAACAATTTTTTCCCCATCAGATACTCTGCAATCTGAACGGCATTGGTAGCAGCTCCTTTACGCAGGTTGTCGCTTACTATCCACATGTTCAGTGTATTGGGCTGCGATTCGTCTCTCCGTAATCTGCCGACAAATACTTCATCTCTTTCATGCGCGTCCTTGGGCATCGGGTATTGAGCATTCGTGGGATCGTCTACAACCACAACGCCCGGGGCGCTACTCAACAACGCTTTCACTTCCTCCAAATCAAAATCGTTTTCAAACTCGATGTTAACGCTTTCACTGTGTCCGCCTACAACCGGAATACGCACGGTGGTAGCCGTTACGCGGATATTGTCGTCGCGCAATATCTTTCTGGTTTCGTTCACCATTTTCATTTCCTCTTTGGTATAGCCATTATCCAAAAACATGTCAATCTGCGGAATCACGTTCAGGTCAATGGGGTATTTATAGGCCATAGGGTAATCACCCTTATCTCCTTTAACCGCGCTATTTCTTTCGCCGAACATTTGTTCTACAGCCTTCACTCCTGTGCCGGTGACACTTTGATAGGTACTGACAACGATCCTCTTTATTTTATATTTCTGGTGGAGCGGATTGAGGGCGACCACCATCTGGGTAGTGGAACAATTGGGGTTAGCGATAATTTTATCTTCTTTCGAAAGCACATCCGCATTGATTTCCGGTACTACCAACTTCTTGGTAGGATCCATCCGCCAGGCGGAGGAGTTATCAATTACGGTGATGCCCGCTTCTGCAAACCGGGGAGCCAGAGACAATGACGTAGTTCCTCCCGCAGAAAATAAAGCTACATCCGGTTTAGCTGCAATAGCGTCGGCGGCGCTGACCACCTTGTATTTTTTTCCCTTAAATTCTACTTCCTTTCCAACAGATTTTTCCGAGGCAACCGGTAATAACTCCGTTACCGGAAAATTTCTCTCCGACAGAACCTGTAACATTTTGGAGCCTACTAATCCGGTGGCTCCAACTACTGCAACTTTCATTTTTGATTTGTTTTTAGTTATTAATGGTATCTATTAAAAAAGCCTTTCCCTGCTCGGAAAGGCTTCGAATATATTTGCACATACAATACACTTCTCAACCCTTCCGGTGACGGAACTGTTTTTTGGCGCGCTTTGTATGTTTTGCATTCAAATTCATTGCGGTCGCAAAGGTACTTATCTGTTGGAACTGATCCAAAAAATATATTCAGTATTGAACAATTGGCCGGGTAGCGCTGCTCGTCTAATTACTCCCGGCTTTTGGTATTTTGTCTCCCGGCTAAAACAATTACCTTAGCGGCATGAGCAAAAAGTTGTTTTTGTTGGACGCGATGGCCCTGATTTTCAGAGCGTATTATGCCCTGATACGAAACCCGAGGATTACC
>JACFNM010000012.1:0-2857 GCA_019454915.1 Chitinophagaceae bacterium | reverse complement strand
ACAAATGCCCAGTTTGGCTTTACCAATACTTTACTGGAGCTGATTAACAATCAAAAGCCGACCCACATGGCTGTTTGTTTTGATACCCATGCACCCACGGAAAGACATACGGATTTTGCAGATTATAAAGCCAACCGCCAGGAGGCTCCCGAAGATTTGCTGAGTGCTATACCCGATATAAAAAGAATAATAGAGGCTTTTAATATTCCGGTTGTGGAATTGGACGGCTACGAGGCGGATGATATTATCGGAACGCTGAGCATTCAGGCGGCAAAAGCCGGTTATGATGTGTTTATGGTGACGCCTGATAAAGACTATGGGCAATTGGTAACCGATAAAGTGAAAATCTATAAACCCGGAAATAAGGGAGATGATGCGGAGATATTGGGACCCGAAGAAATCTGTGCCAAGTGGAATATTGAAAAAGTGGAGCAGGTGATAGATGTGTTGGGGCTGATGGGCGATACGGCCGACAATATTCCGGGAATTGCGGGTGTGGGTGAAAAGACGGCTGCCAAATTATTAGGTGAATACGGAACATTGGAAAATGTACTGGACAATGCCGATAAAATAAAGGGCGCACTTGGAGAGAAAATCAGAAAAGGGAAGGAGGACGCCTTGATGAGTAAGAAACTCGCTACAATTATAACGGATGTACCAGTTCAATTTCATGAAGGCGACTACAAATTAAAGGAATGGAACAAAGACCTGTTGTTAGAGGTATTCACCGATTTGGAATTTAGAAGTATAGCCAAAAGGGTATTGGGGGAGAGTTTATCATTGCCGGTATCAGGTAACCGTAATAAAGAAGTGGGAGAATTTATCCAAACGGATTTATTTGGAGATACGCCTTCTCCTGATAAACCGAATAGTACGACGCCGGAAAAGAGTCTGCCTGAGCAGGGGGATACGAAATTAGCCGGAGAGAAAAATATTCATAATACCCCACACAATTATACAGCAGTTGATACCGGGAAAAAGATAAAGGAGTTAGTAGAGAACCTGCTGCAACAAAAGGAAATATGCTTTGATACGGAGACTACCGGACTGGACCCGAATAACTCGGAACTTGTGGGGATGAGTTTTGCCTGGGAACCCGGAGTAGCATATTATGTTCCGTTACCCGCTAACAGGCAGGAAACACTCGATATACTACGTTATTTTGAACCGCTTTTTTCCAGTAAGAAGGTTACCTGGATTGGACAGAATATCAAATATGACTTGTTGATTTTAAAATGGTACGGCTTCTCGCTTGAGGGAGAGTTGTTTGATACCATGCTGGCTCATTATGTAATTGAACCCGATGGAAAAAGGAACATGGATTTGTTGAGCGCTCAGTACCTGGGGTACAATCCGGTTCCTATTGAAGAACTGATTGGAAAGAGAGGGAAGAACCAGAGAAATATGCGCGATGTTCCACTGGAAGACATAAAGGAATATGCTGCAGAAGATGCGGACATTACTCTGCAATTGAAACACGCTTTGGCGCCTGAATTAAAAACCAAAGATGTAGAAAAGGTTTTCTATGAAGTAGAAAATCCACTGATCAAAGTGCTGGCTGCTATGGAGTTTGAAGGAGTCAGGATTGATGTTGATTTCTTACATTATTACGCCGGAGCGTTAGAGAAGGAGGCGAAGGAGGCGGAGGAGAAGGTGTATCAGCAGGCCGGCGTGCGATTTAATCTTGCCTCACCCAAACAATTGGGAGAGGTGCTTTTTGAAAAACTGAAATTGGATCCAAAGGCGAAGAAAACCAGGACAGGGCAATATGCTACCGGAGAAGATGTTCTGCTTAAACTCTCACAGCATAGTAAGATTGTTGAAGATATTTTGACTTTTCGTGAGCTGGCAAAGCTAAAATCCACCTATGTGGATGCTTTACCTCAGTTGGTGAACCCCAAAACCGGCAGGGTGCATACTACCTATGCACAGGCAGTGGCGGTAACCGGCAGGTTGGCCAGTAATAACCCTAATCTGCAGAATATTCCCGTAAGAACTGCCAGAGGCCGGGAAGTCAGAAAGGCTTTTGTTCCGAGAGACAAGCACCATGTTCTGTTGTCGGCTGATTACTCTCAGATTGAATTGCGGATAGTAGCCGCCCTGAGTGGGGACCCGGCGATGTGCGATGCTTTCCGGCATGGTAAAGATATTCATGCAGCTACAGCCGCTAAAGTGTATAATATTGATGAGCATGCCGTTACTAAAGAACAACGGTACAAAGCAAAGAGTGTCAACTTTGGAATTATCTATGGTCAGGGCGCTTTTGGTTTGGCAGACAATTTGGGTATCAGCCGTACGGAAGCAAAGGAGATCATTGATAATTATAAAAGGGAATTTGCCGGCATTACCCAATATATGGAAGGATCCATCCGGTTTGCGCGTGAGCATGGTTATGTTCAGACAGTGATGGGCCGTAAGCGCTGGTTAAGGGATATTAACTCCGCCAATTTTACCGTGAGAGGATTTGCAGAACGAAATGCGATTAATTCACCCATTCAGGGGACCGCAGCAGATATGATCAAACTGGCGATGCAAAAGGTTTATGCTGCGATGAAAAAAGAAAAGATGAAGAGCAGGATGATTCTGCAGGTACATGATGAGCTTGTTTTTGATACTCTGAAAGAGGAAGCCAAAGAGCTGCGGGAATTAATCATAGACTGTATGCAAACAGCCCTGAAGCTACCCAATCACGTGCCGATAATTGCGGAAGTGGGAGAAGGAGAGAATTGGTTGGAAGCGCATTAAATTTGATAAATCCAACCCGATGTTTCATTTGTCTCCGGGAATAACATTATTTATATTCGATAAACCCGCGATTAATTTTTAATATTTTCGGCTGAAGCCGAAATACACCAAT
>JACFNM010000487.1 GCA_019454915.1 Chitinophagaceae bacterium | reverse complement strand
CAGTTGTTTTCCAGGGCTATCATCAGCAGGGCAGTGCGGCAAACATTTAGAAACCAGATTATCAGGAAACCGCCCAACCCCCATAGCAACTTTTTTTTGAGGTTCATGCTGTTGGCTAATATAAAAGCTGCCCAAAAACTGAAAATGCCCAATCCCACACATTGCCAGTTCATAAAGAGGCTGTGCCCGCCCGGCACCACAAGGTATCTGGTATTAACCACGTGGGTGTCCAGACCAACGGATTGTGTGATCAGGTTAGCCATGTACATAATGCTACCCGTAATCCAGTTGATATAATTCAGGTGTTTGGTAAAGTAGGCATTGTGGTTTTCTCCCGGTAAAGTCAGCCCGACAAAGTACATATTGGCATAATAGAATATAGCAAACAATGCCAGGAACTTCAGAAGAAAAGTAAAATCAAAATATCGGTTGATTTCCCTGTTGATGGATTTTATGGTGGCTAACATCTTGTATAGGTTTCCTAAAAACATTTCGAGTGTTCATACGACCACAATCGGTTACTTTGAAACGTTGCAAATATACGCACCGCTCTTCAAAGCAACCGATGCCTGCTATAACATGGGTGGCGATTCAACGACAGCCACCCACTACTCAGGACTATTTATTATTATCAGCTACGTCTTTTTTTCTCTTGTCGTAGGCTTTCTTGGCTCCATAAGCAACCCCTGCCGCTACCAGGAGGCTCAGCCCGCCGTCAATGGGAATCTCATCCGGATCACCACCAGGATCACCCGGCAACTGGGCTAATAATGCGGGCGCATACATTACGAGCGTTATGACCGCTAAGACAATTTTTCCAAAGAGCATTTTCCGTTTCATACTTTATCGTTTTAAGAGGATTAATTAATAAAAGAGCATCACTTATTGAATAACTTTATAATTGTTTTGGTATTCTTCCCGGTTATTTTTAATTGGTAGATCCCGGCAGGGAATCGGTTGCCTAAATCCAATTTCCGGGTCAGGCTACCTCCGGGATGCTGAATATTATTCCGTAAAACTATCTGACCGGCGCTGTTGATCAACTGAAGTTGATAGGTGCCTGATGCGATATTTTCAAAATGAAGGTTTGTGTTGCCCGATAAAATGGGGTTAGGATAAACCTTAATGGCTGGCTTGCCGTTATTCACTATTGCGTCCGTTGATTTTCGCGAAACCAGGATTACCTTAAACCGATCGATATTTGACGAAGCAGCATCGGTATTTATTTGAAAAGGTACCTGGGTTTTTTCGGTTGTTTTGATGGGGGTGGAGAGGTGGAGATAGTTATCTTCCAGGGTTGCCGAAACGATATCTGTTAAATCGTTCGGTTCAAATTCCAGGAGATAGTTTTTTTGCCGGGTATTATACAGGTTAAGATACAGTGTATCTCCTTTTTCGTCTATGGGCGATCTCCTTTCAACCATTAATTGCTGCCCTTGTCTCAGCAGTGCCAGATTCTCCGACAGGTTTGGCAATTTTGCCACATCCATTTCGTCAATGGTGCTGGAAAAGTCGCGACCGTAAGACGCTAAGATGCCATCAAGGGTACTCACTTCGTCATCATTAATGGTCTGTAGGGTTATCCTTAATCCCTGGCTATTCTTGGCCGGCGCGAAGAACGGAGTTTCTGTCCCATCTTCAGTATTACGAGTTGAACTATGAGAAATGCCGGCGGATTTATCTGATTCCTTAATGGTAATGCTTCCCCCATCTCCGGTGGATGCTACCAGAAAGCCCTGACCGGATTGAATAAATTGGTTGTCCGGGTTCACTAAGGCCGGCACAATGTCGTATCCGGTACCATTTAAGCTGATGTTTACATACGCGCCTAATCCGAAAGAGCCACCCATCCGGGGTTCCCACAGATAGTAGCTATTCTTGACGTTAGTGCGGGTGATAGATGCAAAGTTAACCGGCGAAGCAAACGGATTAGCCACAGCCGTGAATCCCGTTGCATGTACCGGTATAGTTTGATCGCCAATAAATAACGGGCCATTTGCTCTCAGCGTGGTATTGGTTGGTGTAACGTCACTACCTGCAAGAGACACGCCTCTGTCGCCTCTGACAAATAACATGAATGGCTTATTACCTACCGTAGTTGAAGCCGTGTTGGAAACGCCGATCCAGCTATTGGTGGCATTATCAAACCACTTAATGGAGGAAGCACTGTTGCCGGCCTTGTTCTGGTCGAAACCATCGGTTGTTGAGCCGCCGGTTATATGTGTACCATATCCCGGATTGGGATTCGCGTTGGGCGAAGCGGTGGTTACCCCTTCCTGCCAGGCCGCGTTGATGGTTTGATCCCCGCTTACCGGAGCACTCAGGATTCTCCATGCCCTCCGTGCAGGAATAAATCTTTCCACTGTTACATTTCCGGTAATGCTACCGTTGACCGGTGATACGCTTGCCGTACCTTCTTCCGTACTCTTTAAGGTAAGATTATCGGCCGTAATCAGTTCTCCATTCTCTACTCTTAGCTCACCGGAAATGTCTAACGGAGTGCCTAAGGTTACAGAACTTTCCGGAGAACTTTGGTTGATGGTAATAGATTTTAATATCCTGCCGCCTTCGGTGAAGTTGATATTACCAAAGTCCGCATCCTGGTTTCCCCTAATGATAAGGTTGGAAGAGGGAGACCCGGTCAGGGTTCCTCCATCGGCTATTGCGCTTAACGTCA
>JACFNM010000486.1 GCA_019454915.1 Chitinophagaceae bacterium | reverse complement strand
ACCAGTCCCTTGAACTTTCGGTTATTATATGCATCCACTTCAATGATGGCTGTATCGCCCAGGCTTACTTTTTGTACATCGTTTTCTCCCACTTCCACTCTTATCTCGTACACGCTGATATCGGCAATCCGCATCATCTCCGTACCTGCCATCATGGTGTTGCCCACCACTCTTTCTCCCTTTTTTACATTCAGTAAAGAGACCACGCCGGTCATGGGTGACAGCAATTCGGTTCGGCTCAGGTCTTTATTGGCTTTTTCTAAATTGGCTATCGCACTTTTTACCTGGGCCTGACTGCTGCGAATATTTTCAAGCGCCGCGTCGTAATTGGCCTGCGCCGTCTTTAAGGTATTGTCTGCCTGCTCAAATTCCGCTCTTGAGATTACCTTATCATCCAATAGTTGCTTTTGTCTGTTGTAGGTAAGTTTTGCAAGCTCCAGGGAAGACTTCAACGCTTCCAGCTGCGCCTGTGCATTCGATACCTGCGATTGTTGCCCGGCAACCATGGCGGCGGCCTGATCGCGTTGTGTGGCATAAATATCCGCATAAATACGCGCGAGCACCTGTCCCCTTCTGACGCTATCTCCTTCTTCAACGTTTAATTCGGTGATTTCGCCGGATACATCCGGACTGATTTTTACTTCCACTTCCGGATATACTTTTCCACTTGCCGTAACAATTTCCGTGATGCTTCTGCGAGTGACTTTTTCGGCGGAAACCCTTAAGCCCTCATCGGCCCCGATGATCCCATTCTTTTTCAATATGATTAGCAATATAACCAACCCTGCAAGGCTAATAATAATCCAAAGCAATTTCTTATTCATGTATTGTTGTTTAGAGGTTATAGTCTGATACCCTGCCCTTTATAAAACTCCAGCACCTTCATTTTGAAAACATAATCATACTGGGCAATTAACTTATTAATTCTGGCATTGTATAAATTACTCTGGTTGGTGAGCCACTCAATGGTCTGCATGGCGCCAATCTCGAATCTTTTTGTTGCTAAATCAAAAGAACGTTCGGCAATAGCCACTTCTTTTTGCCTCGCCGAAAAAGTATGAAACGACCCCAGTGCCTGGTTGTATGCGGTGTATATATCTTGTTTCAATTGAAGGCTGTCCTGCTCCATCGCCAGTTCCCGGCTCTTAATATCCCATCTGGCTCTTTCTATACCTGCTTTTGCTGACCAGTTGTTAAAAATGGGTATACTTAATCCGATTCCGATCCCCTGCCCGAAGTTGTTTTTCAACTGGGTGCCATAGCCGTCCCATAGTTGTCCGAAATTCTTTTGATTGGTTACTACGCCGGACACAGGAGAATATACAAATAGCTTGTCCGGGCCATCAAGTACATAGGCTGGCGTAAGCTGGTCTCCTAAGTTGACCTGGCTCATGGATTTAAATGGGCTGTTGAAAGCGGAACCCAATTGGCCGAACAGGGAGATAGAAGGATACTGTTTGCCCTTTGCCGCTTCATAACTTCTTTGAGCGGCCATTAGGCGAAGGCTATTCACTTTGATCTGAGGCTGAGATTTCATGGCAAGTTCAAAGACGGTTACCGGAGATATTTCAAGAATATTGTCAATGGGTATTTGCTCCACCGGTGGAACTTCCAAATCAAAAATAGCGTCTGCCGGTAAGTTAATGAGCACTTTTAAGACAAGTTTATCGAGTTCAATCTGCGTCCGCGCGCCTATCAGATTGGCGCTATCTCTCGCTACCTGTGCCTCCATTTCGGCTGCGTTTAATTCGGGAAGAGCTCCTGCATCTACCTGTTTCCTGGTATTCTGGTATTGAGCCTGACTCTGCTTCAACTGAACATCCGTTACCGCCGCCTGCTCCATATCTAAGAGCACTAACAGATATTGACGCGCAACATTTAACGCCACATCATTTTTTGCTTTGTCAATGGCTGCCATATCAGCCTGGTAGTTGAGATCATTTGACCTGATGGTATTACGCAAACTATTCCAGTTAAATATATTTACCTGGGTGCTCAAGCCCAGTTGTTCGTACATCACATTATTGTCTGTGTACACGTTGGTGGAATAGTCCAGGGATCGGCCAAATGAAAACCCATGATTGGCTGAAAGGTTCAGGGAAGGAATTTGCTGCATTCTGCTTTGCTTAAGCATTACGGCTGATAGTCTGGCCTGAATATCGGCTTGCCTTACCGACACATTGTGGGTGAGGGCGAATTCAACACAGCTACGCAGATCCCATTTTGTATTAATTTGTGCATTCGCGCACCGGTTAGCCATAGTGGTTGCGAACACAACCAGGAAGCAAAAAAGTTTTCCCATGAAACAAATTTAATATATCTCCTACACGTAACCGGCATCCCGCCGGATGAAGGCTTACCGTTTACCCTACAAATATTCAACTAAAAAAACTTTTGTCAAAACCCTTCATGTAATATTTAACGACTGTTCAAGGTCCCGAATGATATATTCCGGATCCTCCTGGCCGATATATAGTCTTAGCATGCGATGAGATTTAATATTTACATCATAGGCTTCCGGTGGCACGGAGGCACAGCCCGGAACGATAAGTGATTCATGCCCTCCCCAGCTTATTGCCATCAGGATGTGTTTAAGATTTTCACAGAATGTAACAACCTCTTCCACTTTTTTCACCTTCAGATAGAAGGAGAGCAGTCCGCCCGCACCTTTCATCTGCT
>JACFNM010000485.1 GCA_019454915.1 Chitinophagaceae bacterium | reverse complement strand
GTTAGATAGATCAAACTTACATACATTCATATTTGACGAGAAAGAAATTGAAGGATTTGTCATTACCGTATCTGATGAAAAATACGCCCTTTGTGATAAGACATCTATCGGGGATAATTATTGGGCGAATTCAAAGAAAGGGGCATACGGTAAAGGGCTAGGAAGAACAAAGTCTGACCCGTATAAGCCGGTACGGACGGGGCTGTTGGGGCAGATGGCGGTAGGGGAATTACTCGGACTCCCCACAGACCTAAAATATAGGGAGAAAGGGGATAAGTATGACTTCTTGTTGGGCAAATACAAGGTGGATGTCAAATGCGCGATGCGGGATTACGGCAAGGGCTTAATCTACCACACTAACCAATGGGGCAAACAAATCCCGCTTGATAAGGACATCTATATCTTCTCATTCGTTCAAGAAGAGGACCGACATGCCCAGACAGCAAAAGTAGCCGTTGTCGGGTTCGCATCTCAAAAGGATGTCTTGAAATGTCCGGTTAAACCCGGCATTAAAGGGAACGGACACCTAAACATTGAAGTCAATTTCTCAACCCTTAGACCGATTCAAGCCCTGATTAGACTCAATATGTTAATCGGTTTTACCGAGAAGGTAGCAGTTTAGATACAAACTTTACATTTCTAATGAATATCTAATCATTGATATATTCAACATTTGAGGGAAGGAAATTGTCAAGATTTTGTAAAGATGCAGATATCGTCACCGTATGGATCAAGCATGTACAATTTCAATTTGGTAAAATGACAGATACAGGGAAATTTTACATATGAAATACATGGGTAGTAAGACAAGAATAGCTAAATCTATCCTCCCCATAATGTTATCATCTCGCAAAGAAGGGCAATGGTGGGTTGAGCCGTTTGTAGGGGGGGTAATATGATTGACAAGGTAACGGGGAACCGTCTTGGGGCGGATGTCAATCCGTATGTTATTCAGGCGTTGATTGATATTAGGGATAATGTAGATAAACTACCCAGAAACAATCTTGAATTTACTGAAGATGACTATAAGCAGCTTAGATTGTCTGATGATTATCCACATAAGGGCTACGCCGGGTTTGCGTTAAGTTATGGGGGTAAATGGTTAGGCGGTTGGTGTAGGGACGGTGCGGGGCGGCGTGATTATGTCAGGGAGGCGTATAGTAATGCATTAACGCAATCGGGCAAGCTTAAAGGGGTTGTTTTGAAACAATCAAAATATCAAGAATTAGAAATACCCTATAATAGTATTATCTATTGCGATCCGCCATATCAGGATACAACATCATACAAGGATAGTTTTGACCATGAACAATTCTGGGATTGGTGTAGGAATATGCGATGCTCGACTTCATGGCGGAGCAGGACGAAGAGCGGGAATACTACCGCTACCTCCCACAAGATTATACATACTAGACATATAGGGGGCGCGCAAGCTCCCCTTTTTTGTATTCTCCCACTTGACAAATGGGGTAAGCATGCTATAATTATCTCATATCGTTAAATCGCACAGATTGAGAAATTGCGATGAATGTCTATCTTGACCCGGATGGGTTTGAATACGGAGACTTTGAGCCTGTCCGGGTCGAGATGCGCCGCCCTATTTCTTTCGATGGGTGGCTTCAAAAGAACGGCTATAAGGTTATTGGGGCTACAGGGGCGGTTATCGCACAACTGCATCTAATTACCCTGCACACACTAGGGCGCGGAACACGGGCTAGTGTCGGTAAGGCAAAGGGGGATATTAAGCGGGCGCAGGAACGGGCGGAATTGTACGAGAAATATGAATCTGAGGTACAACCTGTTCCGAGATTGATTACATATTCTCCCGACAAGATTGGCTATGAAGCCACTAAAAGATTGGCGATTAAACGGAATAAGCGGTTTAACGAGATGATTGGGGATAAGACATGAACGATGAGACAAGGGAAAATCTGATCTTGGGGCAGCTTCTGGATTCCATGATGGAAGATGATTTTATCGACCCATTTGAGGATGAATTATGCCCCGACTGCCACGGGGTTGGCGGGTGGACCGACGATGGAACACGTACCGGAAAGTGGGTAGATTGTCCGCGTTGTGTGAATACAGATCATATGAATACAGATCAGGAGTAAGATGGATATGAACAGCGTCTATGATAGAATTGAAAAACAATACAAAATCTGGTATCAAGGTATATCGAAACCAGCCTTATGATGACAAGGATTTTCCCATACCGTATTGAGAAATGTGGTAGAATGTTCAAGCGTTAAATAATCATACGAAATAGTGATATAATGAATGAAGTACATCAAATTGATGAATATTGGAGGAAAAATGTTAACACCAGATAGAATTCAGGAACATGTAGAAACCGTTATTGAGCGGGAAGGAATTGAAGATTATGGTCGCGGACCATTCATCATCGAAGTAAAGGATTATGGCGATGAAGAAGATTTTGACTCAGATGAATACTCAAGTGATTTATACTGGTATTTTGCTCTAGCGTTTATGGAAAACGGTTCAGGAGAAATTGAACACTATATCGCAGAAGAGACCGTAGATGGAGAACAATACTATCAGGGCTTTGGGTCTCAATCTTTCGGGGATGATGAGGTAGCATACTTCGGAGCATTTCCCGTTAAACCCGGAAAGAATAATTTCACTCTCGATGAAGTCTTGGATGAACTGTTCTCATTAGGGTATGATACTCCA
>JACFNM010000011.1:15926-26114 GCA_019454915.1 Chitinophagaceae bacterium | reverse complement strand
GTACCGAAAAACACCAGTCCTTTTGAAAAACAAAAAGGTAAGCGCTTCCAGTGCCAGCAACGTACCAATGATTAAGGGCAGCGGATAGGATTGATGGATATTTGTGACCACTTCATAGGTGTAAATAAGATAATCAACGGCAATGAAGTTAAATCTGACGCCAAACTCATCCCAGAAAGGTATTTCAGCCATCAGACTGAAGAACATGATAAAGAGTATAATAGCGAGATAAACATAGGTTATCCCTTTATCCGCTACGGAGCCAATCCATCGTTTTGGAAAGATAAGGAGATAGATGCCGTAGATAAACAGGAAAAACAGGCTCACCGAAAGATCAAATACAAACCCATTAAAAAAAGTTCGTATAACAGACAGTGTATTAAACTGCAAATCTTTCACGGACCAGAATAACAATACCATCCGCAGCAGCCACGACAGGGCCATATACACAGCGACGACAGCAAAGAACAAGGCAAACCTGTTTTTAAACAGGCTGTGGACGAACGACCATTTCTGTGGCATAAAACGCATTCCGTTTAAGGTTGTTTAATTTTTTAGCAAGAGTCCAATTTAGTGGAATTATCGGAATCCCATCGAATGAACCGGTTCCAAAAAATCCGGATTCGTTTATTGTTTGCAAAAAACTGTATTATCTTTGAAGGAACCCACTACATTCTTTCCAATATTTTTAGAATTAAGCCATCCTATTCACGCCGGATTTGTTAATGTATATCAAAACAAATTAAAACGTTCAACGTCTGGTGGTAGCTTTGCAGCCCCCTGACAGCACTTTTATCGTTGATTCTAAATTATATAATCAATCCATAAGCCCGGATTCAGAAAGATAACACAGCATTTCTGTAAACAATATCGCAAAGCTAATGACCGTTTAAATATGAGGCTTAGAAATTATCAGCAAATGAAATCCAATTCCGTACCTAAGATACTAAGGCTATGCCTTGTTTTGATCATTCCCCTAATGCTTTCAGCGATTCTGAAGGGCAATCTCACAGCGCCGGTTCTTCCTTCCGCTATCTATTTTTTACCCGCCGATTTAACGGTTAAAACCCAGACTTCCATCATAAACAAGCTATACGAAACCAACGACCTGGAGGAGTTGGGGCTGGAAAGAAATGTGTTAGAAGTGGCGATGAAAGGATTCAGCAAGTTAGCATCGGGAGGAAAATTAAACAGGGATAGCATATTAACGATTGTTGATTTTTCTAAATCGTCGAAGGAAAAAAGAATGTTCGTCATTGATTTAAAAAATGCCGAATTACTATTCAACAGTCTGGTGGCGCATGGCAGGAATTCAGGAATGGAATACGCCCGGTCATTTTCAAATGTTGCCGCTTCCCACAAGAGCAGTCTCGGTTTTTATATTACGCAGAATACCTACCGTGGAGAAAACGGCTATTCTCTCCGGTTAAAAGGAGTTGAACGAAATTTTAATGACAGAGCTTTAGCCCGTCACATTGTGATACATGGCGCGAGCTATGCTAACGACAATTTTTTACAGCAAAACGGTATCTTAGGCAGGAGTTTTGGTTGTCCGGCAATTCCCATGGAAAATCACCAGGAAATCATTGACGCGATTAAAGAAGGAACCTGTTTGTTTATTTATTCCCCCGACAAAAAGTATTTAACTCATTCCACAGTCTTAAACGGTTAGGTAAATATAAGAATGGTTAAGGTTGACGCCTGGTCTGCTACGGAGACCAGGCTATTCTTTTGTTAGCTGTCCGATGACCGCTCTAAGATACAGCCCCGGCAGTATTTCGCTTATCCGATGACAAATCTGTATCCTATTCCTTTTACGGTGATTATTTCCAGCGAGGGGTCGCTTTTAAGATATCCTCTGAGTTTGGTGATATATACATCCAACGTCCGCGAATTAAAAAAAGAATCACTCCCCCATAATACATTTAAAATGTCCTTCCTGTCTATTATGCTGTCCCGATTTTCATAAAGCATCCGGAGCAATTCGCTTTCCCGGAAAGATAATTTCTTCTCTTCGTCCTGATGGACAAGGGTTTGCCGATAGGCATTAAATGTATAAGACCCGAGGATGATGTCATTTTTCTGTTCTTCGCCGGAAACTTCAGGGTTACGAATTTTTAATGCATTCTCTATGCGCACTATCAGTTCTTCCATACTAAAAGGCTTCCGGATATAGTCATTGGCGCCCTTATGAAACCCTTTTACCAAATCAACCGTCTGGGTTTTCGCCGTTAAGAAAATGATGGGCACCGATTTGTTTACCTCCCTGATTTCTTCCGCTATCGTAAACCCGTCTTTATTAGGCAGCATAATATCCAGAATACATATGTCGGGTTCAAATTGACGAAATCTATTCATTACGGCACTCCCATCCACCTCATGCAATACTTCATAATCCCGGCTTTCAAGCGTTTCCTTTACAATTTTTGCCAGAAAGGTTTCATCTTCCACATACAATATCTTAGTCTTATTCATGGTCTATCGGCAATTTAATAACGAATTCCGTACCCTTCCCGGGTTCACTGTTTACGAGTATATCGCCGTGGTGCTGGTTGATTATATGAGCTACGTAACTTAACCCTAAACCGTATCCTTTTATGTTGTGTTTATTATCGTTGGGAACCCTGAAAAACTTATCGAAGATCTTTGCTTTAAACTCCGGCGGAATACCGATCCCGTTGTCTTTTACGGTAATCGTCATCCAATCCTTATCGTTGGCATCTATGTTGACATCAATCCGGGCATTATCGCCACTGTATTTCAATGCATTGTCCAGCAGATTATACAGAACGCTGGTAATATGCATCTGGTCAGCCATAATAACAAAGTGGTCACCGAAACAGTTGAGCGTGGTTTTTGCGTGAGCTTTATCAAACTGAAGCCCCATGGAAATAATCACTTCGTTTGCGAGTTGTTTGATATCCACCTGATCGTACTTCAGCTCTGTTTGCTGCTTTTCAAACATGGTCAATTTCAGCACCCGGTCTACCAGCAGCGACAATCTGTTCAATTCGGCGCCGGCAATATCGAGGTATTCTTTTGTCCGCTCCGGCTGCTGTATCACATTAAAGTTCTTAATAGCCTCAATAGCCACACTGACCGTTGAGATAGGCGTTTTCAATTCATGGGTAACGTTACTGATAAAGTCATTTTTAATTTCGGTAAGGCGACGTTGTCCGCGCAGATTCCTGTACAGTACTGAAAACGCGGTAATGGTGAGTCCGATTAGAAAGATCGAAAAAATAATTTGCGGCAAGACCTTATCAAAAATGTATTTGGAGGTATTGCCCAACTGAACCTGGTAACTTATGGGGTGGGTAAAACCAATGGTTGCTTTATTCCATTCCATCCGTGTCGGGTTCGCCTGACCCGTATCTGTCTCTTCCTTTCTCAAAATAGAGAACGGTACCTCGATGTCCTCCTTTTTAAGGTTCCTGGTATACGCTTCCCGGATATCATATACTCTTAGGGAATCCTGGAGGGAATCTATACCTATCAGGAATTCAAAAAAACGCCCCCCTGCCCTGAAACTTTTTCTCAACAGGGAATCACTCATCTGGCCTTCCACCGGACGCTCCACCGTTATTATAGAATTTCTTGTCGGCGGTACCCCTGAAACGCTATTTACTGAATCACTCATCCGTTTCCTGACCATTTCCGTAAACCTGGCGATATCCGGCGGTAATCCGTATCGTAAACGGGTTGTACTGTCCAGCTTTAATTTAGCAGACTGAAGATCAAAAACAGATTCACGGAATATCATATTCGTCCTGAAGCGCAGGATTCTCTTTTCTTCATCAATCTTCAACAGAATCCAGTACACCTGAAAAGCAGCTATCAGAACGATGGCCGCAACCATTAACACAATTGATATGCTGTACTTTCGCTTCATTTATCTATCAAAAATAACCTTTACCTGCCCGATATAGCGAATACATTAACTTTAATTAACATCGTTCCCCCGTCAAAATAAAAGGAATAATATTCCGTTAGTAAAACATTGATTTATCCAATCCTCTTAAATTATCCAATATGCGTTCATTAGTTTCCCAAAGATTAATAACTCTTAATAGATTGTTTTTCAGACTATTACACAAATTGATGCAAAGTCCGGATTTTTATCCCATCAAATACTACCACAAGAAGAGGCAACATAGAAACAACCTGGAGTTTCTTTAGTGTTATTCACTGCGGCAAATAGGACAATCCGCTCCAAAATGCAGACATAGAGAGGCAAAGAAGTTTCAGCAGAAACTTTAGCTAAAAAGATATTCCACATCTTCCCGCGTAAGGCTCTTGACAAAAGAAGAATCGTCTGCTATCAGATCCCGGGCCAGAGAAATCTTCTTTTCCTGCAATTGCAATATCTTGTCTTCTATCGTATCCTTACAGATCATTCTATACGCGAATATGTTCTTTGTTTGTCCAATCCGGTGAGTCCGGTCTATGGCCTGTTGCTCAACCGCGGGGTTCCACCACGGGTCTACAATATATACATAGTCTGCTGCTGTAAGGTTTAGTCCCACGCCTCCGGCCTTGAGAGAAATCACAAAAGCCCTGCACTCGTTATCGTCCTGGAATCGCTTGATAGCTCTTTCTCTTTCATGAGCAGGCGTGCTTCCGTCGAAATACTCAAACGCGACATCCAGCGCCTGAAGCTTTTCCTTAATCAACGCAAGCATACCCAGAAACTGAGAAAAAATCAGCGCCTTATGATTGCTGATATTTTCTGTAATCTCTCTTGCTATCTCCTCTAATTTGATGGAATGATTGGGATATTTTTGCGGCTCATTCATAATAGCAGGTGAGTCGCATATCTGCCGGAGTTTCATTAAACCCTGTAAAATAGTCAACTGTGAACGCTGAATCCCCTGTTCTTCAATTACCCCCAATATTTTATTCCGGTAGTCCATCCGGAATGCTTCATATATATCCCGTTGTTCCGATTGCATTTCACAGAACAAAATGGTTTCCGTTTTTTCGGGCAGATCTTTAGCCACCTGCTCTTTGGTACGCCGGAGTATAAAAGGATACAACAGTTTCCGTAAATGTTCCTTCCTGTCCTGGTCGCCGAACTTATCTATCGGTGTTGCAAATTCATTCCGGAAATATTCGATACTGCCCAACATACCCGGGTTCAAAAAATTCATCTGGGCGTAAATGTCAAACGTATTATTTTGAAGTGGTGTACCGCTTAAACAAAGCCTGTTTTTCGCCACCAGCAACCCCGCGGCTTTAGTGACTTTACTCTGAGGGTTCTTTATAGCCTGCGATTCATCCAGTATAACATAATCAAACCGAAGTCCGCTCAGCAACTTGATATCACTTCTCAATGTACCGTAGGTGGTGATGATAATATTATATTGGTTAAACCCATCCCTCTCCCTGTTGCGATCTGAACCATGATGAATATGATAACTTAAATCAGGAGTAAATTTCCTGATCTCATTCTCCCAGTTAAACATTAGCGTGGTGGGGCAAATCACGATAGCCTTCAGCGATGCATTTTCATTTCGCCAAAACTGCAGGAAGGAAAGCGCCTGTACTGTTTTCCCCAATCCCATATCATCCGCCAGAATTCCGCCCCAGCCAACCTCATTCAAATAATTTAACCAGTGATAACCGGCTACCTGATAAGGTCTTAAAACATCAGCCAGCCCTGCCGGAGGATCGATCTCTTTTATCCGGTTGAAGCCTCTCAACCGGCTGTATTTTTCTTCTAATTCTATTAATACTTCCGCTTCATCCCGTTCTTCGTACAATTCATCAATTACGCTGAAGTGATACCTGGATAAACGCAACGCATCCTCTTTTCCTTCGCCGATCCGGAAAAGCAGGGAATACTTTTTCAACCAGCTCTCCGGTAAAATACCGAGGGTGCCATCATTTAACTGAACGAACTGCTGCTTATTGGTGAGCGCCCTTTTTATTTCTTCTATAGTTACCTGCTGGTCGCCAAACACTACTTTCACCCTGGCGTCAAACCAATCTATCCCATCCTTAATATAAATTTCCGTCTTTGGCCGCGCAGTATTAAAGCGGAAATTTTTCAGCACATCGTATCCCATCAGGGGAACATTCATCTCCTTCATACTATCTACAAATAAAAAGAACCAGTTGTTTTTCAACACATCTGATCCTTTTAACGCGAGTGTAGCCGCACCTTCGGGATGAATGAAGTTTGAATGGAGGCTTTCTAACTTCTTAATGAAATTAAGCTCCTCCTGCCTGTTGCGGTGGATTTCCAGCACCTTATCGTTTACGGGGATAGTTATGATATCCTTCGCGTCAAACCTGGTCTCAAATCCTTTATAAGAAAATACCGGTATGAAAAGAAGAAAATCTCCCTTCTCCTGAAGCTTCACCCGGATTTCGGGCTTGCCTTCTTTTATTTCCTGCACCAGCTCGTCGGAAAAACGTACTTTATAATCAACAGACAGTGGGATAATATTCTTTCTCAAATAATCCGGCCACTCTTCTTTCGAAATCTTATTGGTATTCTTTTCACCCAAAAACCTGTCAATCTCCTGAATATCCTCTATTTTGCTCCAATGATAAAAAGTATCTGCATATTTAAATAGTAATGCGCCCGACCATTCATTTTCTGATAAAGGCACTTCGGCGCCATTCACCTGTACAAAGCAGTTGACTTCAATCTTATCCCCCACCCGGTTTACGTGAAAAACCGGTACGGCCGGCTCATCGGCAAGATGTACAGGCACCAAATTAGAGGTGACAAAAGACTTCCCTTTTTGCAGAAAATATACGAGCGGATTATCTTTTTGCTCGCTAAATACCTTGAGTAACTTGGGAAACCAATATTCTGAAATGAGTGACTTGGTTTCAGCGGAGAGTCCCTCGTCCTCCTGATAAATAATATTTTCCCAGATTCCGGAAAAAGGGGAGTTGCGGTTTATATATTTATTGACTTCCGGTTCCGTTAATTTTCGAATCTGCTGCAGCAGTTGCTTATCTTCATCATTATAGTTAGCGGTATCCACATATTTTGTCAGGTCAATCTTCTCCACTTTTCCCGAAAAACCAGCTCCGGATTCGACTAATTCTCCGCTTACCATATCTACTTCGAAATGAGGATAGACGCCGTTTGATTCCCTGAACACGATGCCTATACTACTGGTCTTGCTTTCTTCAGTTAATGACGAAGCGGGCGCTTCGGGCAATTCCGCTTCCTTCTCGCGGCTTACCTCCGGACGGGCCGCTTTGTTCTCTACAATAGTAGTAACTCTTTTAATAGAGGGATCCAATACCCTCAGAAACGGCTTCCCTTCTTTATAGATAAACTCAAACTTACCGGTCAGATCATCATCGAGTGAATATCCATAAATCCGCAGCAGCGTATTCTTCTGTTTATCCCAGTTACGGATAGAATCGAAGTAATGAGAACCGTAAGCATTCAACAGTTGGAGAAAAAGACTAACCTTGTGTACACACAACGGGAACTTCTTTTCGTCACAACAGCAGGAGGTATCAAAAAACCTGCCTTCATTTCTTTGAATAACCAATGGGAAGTCAGTTCCCTTATAGGTTAAAGTCGCTTCTACGCGTTCGTTAGCGGCAGACAGGATATTGACTTTTTGAGTCTGTACAATTTGTTCCGCTTCGAGGTAACTGTCCGGTGAGCATAAAAGCCGGATATTCTTCAATTCAATATCCTTCATCTTGATCGCCGTATGACGTTGATTGTACTCAACCTCTTTTTCACCTAATAGATTTTTGTCCAGTAAGTCCTGTAACTGAAGCAGCGCTGCTGTTTCATGGCGACAGACGTCTCCCAGGTTATAGGGGCAGGAGCATCTTACGGACAAGGCGCGGGGGTCTTTGTATTTCTGAATAATCACCTTATAAAAGGTCGCATAGCTATCATCTTTCACCCTAAAAGTAACAGAGCCAAGCAATTCATCATGCTCCACCAACTCCACATAACTTATAGCATGTATCTTCTTTCCTCTGCGAATTACTTCATCAGTAGCATTATTATAGATAAACTTAATTAAATGAGGTAAGGCCATTTCGTTCTGATAATTCTACTATTCCAGCCCCTGTGTTTAAAAAAGGCTAATTGGCGAAATTATGAAAAAAAAGGCAAGCAGAAAAGGTTAGCGAAACAGACCAACAAGCCGTCGGTCCCCGAAGTTCCAATACTATGTTTGGGATAATCCGTTCGGCTTCATTCGGCAATGAGCTTGCCTTCCCGGTAAACCGGCAGAATACTTGCCACATCTACACTGAGGCAGTACCGGATATCTTCTTCCAATCCATAACCGCTCAATCTGCGATAATGTGAGGCCTCCCTGGTTCTTAAAAATTCAAATAGATTCCCTCCTGCTTCCCCATATAGCATTTGTGCCATCCTCGAAGCATCACAATTGATTTCAAACCGGTTTTGCAACGCATTCACTATCGCTCCGGCAAAAAGGGTGTCTTCTAAATTTATCCTTCCCTTCCAGGCAGCACAGGCCAGCAGCACATCCCGATTTTGTTCGGTGAGATAATTTACCACAGCAGACAGATTGGGAAACGAACCGGTAATAATGGTGCCCGCATCCTGATTTAAGGCCAGGGAGAGAAGATGCGTACCATTGGTGGTGGTGAGCGCCAATATTTTATTCTCTATAAAATCACGGGTATATTCCAGCGGCGAATTGCCATGTTGCAAACCTTCAGCTACCCTGCCATCCCTTTCACCCGCAGTTACCGTATCCGGCATCTGCCCCAACTCTATACACTTCGCAACGGAATCTACGGGTATTATATATTTCGCACCATTGTATAAAGCCGTTGCTATGGTGGAAGTAGCTCTCAGTACGTCAATAATCACTACTATGGTGTCAGACGCATTATACAGCGGTAATAAAGAAGGAGTGAGTACAGTGTGTAATACCGGTTTATTCTCTTTCATAAATGGCTGACATGAAAATGACGCATACTACAAATATCGAAAAGGGTCAGAAAGGGCGGACAGGGCTATTCCATCACGGTACGCCATTTATCAGTTTCAGCGTAGAGTTTTACTAAAGCGTTGCGCTTATTCAAAATGGTCTCTACATATTTCTTCATGAAAAATCTCCCCAATAATCCTCCCACAAAATCCCTGGGTTCTTCCATCTCCACCAAATCAATCACCAGGGTGCCATTTTCTACTTCCTTAAAATAATGTTCATGGCGAAAACTTTTCAAATCACCCTTCATCTGCTCTTCTACAAACTTTTCCGGAATGTCCAAGTCTATTATTCTTGTAGTGACCATCCTGGTTTTACCAAAATGCCGGGCAGATATTGTAATGGTATCTCCCGCTTTCAGAAGAATTCCTGCGGCTCCGGCCGATATACTTTCCTTTCGCCCCTCCAGCGCTTTTTTCAGGACAGAGCTGTTGCGGCAAAGGTCAAAAACCCGTGCCGTGGGAGCTTTAACAAATGTGGTCAAATGAATAGAATGCATAGGATATTCATTCTTTGTTTTTGGAATATTATGGTTGTTGTACAAACGGCAGTTTTGATACTTTTGCTCTAAGCATTTTATCCCTCACTTCGATATACACTTCGCTATCTATACCTGCAAATTCGGTAGCTACATAACCCATCCCAATCGCTCTTCCCAGCGTGGGCGACTGCGTTCCGGATGTCACTCTGCCAATCATATTTCCTTCTGCATCTTTGATAAGATATCCATGCCTCGGTATTCCTTTATCAAGCATCTCAAATCCTACTAATTTCTTATCAACGCCCGCCTCTTTCTGTTTTTTCAAATATTCACTTGCAGTGAAATCCTTGTTAAACCTGGTGATCCATCCTAATCCCGCTTCCAACGGCGTAGTGAAGTCATCTATATCATTTCCATACAGGCAATAGCCCATTTCAAGCCGAAGCGTATCCCGTGCGCCCAGCCCGATGGGCTTGAGCCCCTGAGCCGTTCCTGCTTCAAAGATAGCATTCCATATCTTTTCACCCTTATCAACGGTATTTTTAAAATAAATTTCCACCCCGCCGGCGCCGGTGTATCCGGTGGCGCTAATGATTACGTCTTCTACCCCGGCAAACTTAGTGCGGATAAAATGATAATATTTAAGATTGATAATATCCGGTCCGGTAAGCGGCTGTAAAATTCGGGTGGCTTGGGGACCCTGAACAGCGAGTAAGCCGGTTGAGTCAGAAATATTTTCAAGAGGTA
>JACFNM010000011.1:0-15916 GCA_019454915.1 Chitinophagaceae bacterium | reverse complement strand
TGATGGTTTATCCAGTCCCAGTCCTTATCAATATTGGAAGCATTGACTACCAGCATGTATTGATTCTCCGGCTCCAGACAATACACCAGCAGGTCATCTATGATACCGCCATTTTCATTGGTCAGGCAGCTATACTGAATCTTACCTTCCGTAAGCCTGGATGCGTCATTGGTACAAAGCCGCTGGATCAACTCAAGCGCTCCCTTACCTTTCAGCAGAAACTCGCCCATGTGGCTTACGTCAAAAACGCCGGCGTTGTTCCGTACCGTAGCATGTTCATCATTGATGCCTGTGTAACTGATTGGCATATTAAATCCTGCAAATTCGGCCATCTTTGCCCCGGCTGCTATATGTTTCGCTGTAAAAGGTGTCTGTTTCATTATTTAATACTCTATTATTTAATTAACCCGTATTTATCAGAATTATTATCCGGTGATTCATTTCCGTCCTCCTGTTTGAACCAGCTACTATACATGAGATAATTATGGGCTATGCGGTCAATTTCGCCACTGATTAGCTCCTGCGGCGTTTCCTTTACCTTCCTGGCGGGAACGCCGGCGTAGATGGCGCCCGGCTCCACCTTCATTCCTTCTAATACTACTGCACCAGCCGCAATGATGGAATAACTACCTATCTCCGCGTTGTCCATCACTATGGCGCCCATTCCTATCAGCACATGGTCATCTATCCGGCATCCATGCACAATAGCATTATGCCCGATGCTGACATTATTTCCTATATAAGTCTGGGTTTTCTGATAGGTACAATGGATTACAGCGCCATCCTGGATGTTCACTTTGTTGCCGATATGGATAGCATTTACATCGCCTCTCACGACCGCGTTGAACCAAACGCTGCATTCATCGCCCATAGTTACGGCGCCTACAATAGTAGCATTGGGCGCCAGATAACAGTTTTTTCCTATAGCCGGTAACACTCCCTTTACAGGTAATAATAACGCCATCGCCTATCATTTCTATGGATTAATCAGCGGTTGATGAATCGTCTATACCAAAGAAATATCAAAATTCACCAATTCAACAAATTGCTTTATTCTATTATCTATATCTTCTCTTGATAATTCTCTCAGGCGTGTGGTACCAAATTTCTCCACACAAAAAGAAGCCATTGCCGAGCCAATGACAATTCCGGATTTCAATCCTTCAAACGAAAAATCCTTCGTGCTGTCGAGATACCCGATAAAGCCGCCCGCAAAAGTATCCCCGGCGCCGGTTGGATCAAAAACCTCGTCAATGGGAAGGGCAGGAGCAAAAAACACCTGGTTGGAGGAAAACAACAGCGCTCCGTGCTCACCTTTTTTTATCACTAAATATTTGGGGCCCATTTTCATGATCTCTTTGGCGGCACGTACGAGTGAATACTGTGCACTCAACTGTCTTGCTTCGCTGTCGTTTACCAGAAGAATATCTACTTTTCTCAATACTTTTTCAAGGTCGGTCATGGCTGTTTCCATCCAAAAATTCATTGTATCCAGCACCACCAGTTTTGGACGGGTTGCCAATTGATCTATCACGCTTAACTGCACCGCAGGCGAAAGATTACCCAGCATCAGAATGTCTGCATTCTGATAGGAATCGGGCACCACCGGTTCAAATTCACCCAACACATTTAATTGCGTTTCCAGCGTATCGCGGGTGTTCATGTCCATGTGGTATTTACCTCTCCAGAAAAAAGATTTCTTATCACTTTTTATTTGGATCCCTTCTAATATAGCGCCTCTTGCCTGAAGCAGCCCAAGCTCTTTCTGGGGGAAGTCGCCGCCCACCACGGAAATCAAATCAATAGGCCGTGTAAAATTAGAAGCGCTCCAGGCTATGTAGGTAGCCGCTCCTCCCACTATCTTATCACTTTTTCCGAACGGAGTTTCAATAGCATCAAATGCCATGGAGCCTACAACTATCAAAGACATGCTGAGTCAGTTTATTAGATTTTGTTTTCCTTTTTTAAACCGTGCAAAGCTAAGTGAAATAAGTTAAGGTGAATCAGGCCATCAGCGGAATAGCGACATTATTTTATATATTTTTGAAGCATGGACTTTGAAAATTTTACATCCAGCCTTGGAGAGGAAGAACCACCAGTACATATCTCCGCCTATTTGCTATCGCTGTGGTATGACGCCAGGGGCGACTGGCATACGGCCCATGAAATTATCCAGGATATCCACGACGATAAAGGCTCCTATATACACGCGTACCTGCACAGGAGAGAAGGAGATATTTCTAATGCCCGATACTGGTATAGCCGGGCGGGAAAGCCTTTCCCGGATAACAGCAGTTTACAGGAAGAATGGGAGAAGTTGGTAAAAATGCTGTTGTGATAATGTTTTGATTAGCCTTGGGTTCTAATAATATAGTTTAGGTGAGGGATGGCGCTTATCAGCCAACACTCCCCGGTTAGTTGTTCCTCAACAGTTCTTCCAGTGTGTTCAGCAGTTCCTGTCCCCTTAAGTTTTTACCGATAATTTTTCCCGTTGGGTCAAGCAGGAGGTTCTGGGGGATAGACTGGATACCATACATCACCGCCACGGCGTTATTCCAAAACTGTAAATCGCTCACGTGGGTCCAGGTAAGCCGGTCGTCACGAATAGCTTTCAGCCAGGCTTCCTGTCCACCCGGTCTGTCCAATGAAACACCTAACACAAAAAATCCTTTATCCTTATACCGGTTGAATGCCTCCACCACATTCGGATTCTCTATCCTGCAAGGTTGGCACCAACTGGCCCAAAAATCCACTAACAGATATTTACCCCGCAAAGAAGAAAGACTTACCGGATTACCCAGCGTATCATTTTGGGTAAAATCAGCCGCCATCTGTCCGATACTGGTTCTTTTCGCAATATCCAGCATGTGCTTAAACTGAATTACAGAAGGGTAGGACTTCACCTCTTCCGTCAACCATTCAAACAGCGGCTCTGTTTCAGCTACATTCAAATCATTTCCTGCATATTGCTGCAACAAAAGAAAGGACATGAAAGAAGACGGGTGGGATTGGATAAAAGAACGGAATATTCCCCTGATTTCCTGCGCGAAAAGCGTTGCCTTTATCTCGATTTCTTTAGCCTTTTCCACATTTCCTTCGGCGCTGTATTGTTTGTAGTCATTAAAAAAGGCCTGCATGCTATCATTGTAAGGCTGAATAATTTTCTCAAATTCTTTATAATCCGTATGCGCCGCAGACCCCTTCACAACAATATTCGGAAAGGAATCAATATGCGTAACATCCATTTTGACCGGAGACAAAAATATATTGACTTCACCGGCTGCGTTATCAACTGCCGTACCCTGCTCAATGAGTTGCCGGTTGACCGTACTTAATCTGCAGAATGTTGGCTCGACAATATCGCCGGTAAATTTATACTCACCCTTCTTCACCTGAGCACTGTCCATTATGCGGTTATTCGCCGATACATATTCTATATAAATATGTTCCGGCATTTTTGGAATATTCTTCAACTTTCCGGTAACAACAAACTGACTATGAGTAGCGGTTTGAGCGGATAGGAACACGCAAGGGAAAGCCAGGAACAAGGCAAGCATAAAGCTACCGATGAATTTGAAACCCGGAAATCTAAACGCAAGACGGAACTTGTCTTCTCTTAAAACGAGCTCCTGATAAAAGCCTGGCTTACCTTTCATGCTAAATTGTTGATTCATATTAACAAAGAATAATCTTCGATTCTTAAATTGCTAAAGTTAGGCTACTGCGCCCCTCCCTTCAACTTAATTTGTAACAATTCGTCTAACTGTTCATGATTAAGTTTCTTGGCTATAATTTTTTTATCCTTATCCAAAAGATACAATACGGGCGTCTGGTATACATCATACAGTTGCTTATAGCCCGGCTTATTGGAAGCATATTCCGCTTCTCTCACTTTGGGAAGCTGATACACATGTGTCCAGCCTTTGAGATTATGCTCCCGGATGAACTTCAGCCAGGCCTCTTTCCCGCCGTCTGTCATCACTCCATAAACCCGGACTCCCTGTTTTTTCCATTTATACTGATAGAGCGAGTCCAACTGGGGCACCTCTTTCTGGCAATGACCGCAGGTAGGGTCCCAAAAACATATAACAACATAAGGCGCTTTGATGCTATATAAAGGCGTTGGTTTACCGGAACTATCTACCATATTCAGGTCAGCGGCAGTTTCCCCAATCAAATTGGCCATCACACTATAGGCGCGATCGAAAACGGCCTTACGATATTTTTCACTCATCCAGTAATCGGCTTTGCCCGGTGCATAATATCGTTCAAACAGGTTAACAAACACCGCATCCTGGCCCATATAAGCCGGATTAATATATTTCTCCGTTAAAGTAGACAACAGAAACTTAAACATTTCTTTGTTGCTCTCCGAAGCGTCTAATATTTTATCAGCTGCTTTGCTTAATGTGTCGGGCTGCTGCTGAAGTACGTTATTGAAATACCGCTGCAGCTTTGGTTCAAAAACGGGCGTCCGGATTAAGCGCTCATCGGTGAAAGATACCCCATCCCAATAATGCTGTTTATAGTACTGATAAGCAAATAAGGAATCGTATTTCCCGCCCGGATGTTGAGCGGCTTCCGGTACCTGAGGTTCCTGCAGTGTATGAAAAATGGCAGTCAGCAGGTGATTGGGATGTGCTTTCATAAATGCTTCCCGGTAATTTTGCATTTCATTATTCAGCGCAGTCATTTGGGTTTTCCATTTCGTTGAATCCGGGCTACCAGGGTTTTCCTTCAGGCGCTTTTGCAATGCCGCCACTGTTTTTCCTTTCTCCTGGGCTATTTTTTGATACTCTTGAAACTGTGCGTTGTCTGATGAGTTGACGAATACGGTCTTCCCGATAATATCCGTAGTGTCTGCGCTAACCGAAAAATGCTGCTGCTTATCAATCAACATTTCGAACCAGCCATTCTTCTGCGGGAAAATAACCATATACACCCCGCCGAATAATTTTTCTTTACCGGTGAAAATAGCCTCACTGTTGGCGTTGATAGCAGCGGAGTCAATAATATACTGCCTGCTGCCAAAGTGATGACCCAAATACAAGTAACCTTTATTATAGGGCTTAAGCGTCACCTTAATCTGGTAACCACTTTGAGCAAAGCCCGTTATTCCAGTCAAAATTAAAAGGGCAATAAGAACTGCTGTCTTCATATTCTAAGTGAATTCCTGCAAATCTATTTAAAATGGATATTACGAAAGCTTTATTAACGTAGCTTTTGGAGTATTGTTTTGCGATTACCGGGGATGCTTAAGCTTTAGCGTTCACTGAAAATCGAAAATCCGTAGCTTTAAGAAGTCTATTGAATGAAGAGATAACTCTCCACTCTTTTATCTAACTCTTAAAGTTTATCCTCATGAGAAGATTGAATGCTACTATTAAGCCCCTTTCCATTTCTATTTTTCTTCTGATCGTCTGCTGTTTCATTTCCGCAGCTCAGGTAAAACCAATATTAGAAAACAGAACAGTCGGCATCCAGCCCAAGGGAAGCATACTGGTACCTTCCAACCAACTCCTTCAGCCCGAAGGATTTCAGGTGTATATTCCCGGCAGACCGGTAGATTTGGTGTTGTCGAAAGATGAAAAGCTACTCTTCGTGAAGAATATGCGATCGCTGGATCTTATCCGTGTAGCCGACAGAACGGTTTTACAAACACTTCCCTATCCTGCCAGTGGAGCTTCGCCTACCGGAATTTATCTCAGTTCAGATAACCATAGGGTTTATGTTACTGACGCCACCAGTCACATTCATGTTGCCTCAGTCAATCCTTCAAACGTCATGCAATGGGAGAGATCCATTACTTTACCTGCTCCGGAAACAGGTGGAGTCCCCGTTCCCTGTGGTTTTGCGGTTAATGAAGCAGAGGATAAATTATGGGTTACCCTAAGCCGCAGCAATGCGATAGCCGTCGTTAATTTGAAAGACACCAGTGATATCCGGCTGATACCGGTGGGTATCGCGCCTTATGATATTATTCTCGGTACATCCGGCAAGGCCTACGTAACCAATCTTGGAGGGAGAAGACCGGCAGAAGGAGAGGTTACGTATACCAGTTCCGGATCTCAGGTATTGGTAGATTCGGTGACGGGTATTGCGAACAACGGGTCGGTATCGGTTATCAATCTTGAAAAACAAAGAAGAAAAAAATAATAGAAACAGGTTTGCTTCCTACCGGATTGGCGCTAAACTCTATTCAGGGTGAGTTATACGTCACCTGCGCCAACAGTGATATTGTATCTGTCATTAACACCAGAACAGATGAATTAACTGAAAGCATCTCTGTTCATGCACATAAGGATCTTCTGTTTGGAAGCGGGCCTAATAATCTTACACTTTCACCCGATGGCAGCCGGCTTTACGTCGCCAACGGAGAAGAAAATGCCATTTGTGTGATTCAGACAAAAGCTCCGCGTCAGGTATTGGGTTATATCCCTACGGGTTGGTACCCTGGCTCTGTAATAACTAATCAAAAAGGAAATTTTCTATACGCTGCCAATGTAAACGGAGCAGGCTCACTTAATCAAAGAACAGATAGACGTGGCCACAACTCGCATGATGTCCTGGGTACTATTTCCATCATTCCCACTCCCGGTCAGGATGGTCTTAACAGAATGACCAATACGGTTCATGAAAACAACTCTTATTTGCAGATGATGGCAAAAATGTATCCAACCCCAAAAAGCAAGAAGAAAGTGCCCGTTCCCTGGCTTCCCAGTCAAACATCTCATTTCAAACACGTGGTATATATCATTAAGGAAAACCGGACCTACGATCAGGTCTTCGGCGATATGGCTCAGGGTAACGGAGATACAAGCCTGGCGGAATTTGGATGGCATGTTACACCTAATCATCACCGGCTGGCCGAACAATTTGTCCTGATGGATAACTTCAACTGCAGTGGTGTTTTAAGTACTACCGGACACCAGTGGACGGATGAAGCCCTTGTTACCGAATATCTTGAAAAGGCATTTGGCGGTTTTACACGAAGCTACCCCTATAATGGAGGAGACCCTTTGGCCTATGCAAGTTCCGGATTTATCTGGGACAATGTATTAAGGCACGGATTAACGTTTCGCGACTACGGAGAATTTGTAAAGACAATAGTTCATCCAAAAGAAGCTTCCTGGGCGAATCGTAGAAGCCATCCCTAACAGTAAATTTTGGAAAGAGACCTGCATGTTCGTTACAGAAGATGATCCTCAAAACGGGCTGGACCATGTAGACGGACACCGTACAGTAGGTTTCGTGATTAGTCCCTATACCCAAAGAGGAAAAGTAGTTTCCACTTATTATTCGCAGATCAACATGGTGCGGACAATGGAGAATATTTTGGGCGTACCACCCATGAACCAGCTTGATCTAACGGCCGATCCCATGCTGGACTGTTTTACCAATAAACCAGACTACAGGCCCTATCCGCAGTGAAGAATAATATTCCGTTGGATCATTTTAATCTGGCATTGGATAAACTGAGTGGAAAAGAACTATACTGGGCTCAGAAATCCATTGAGCAGAATCTGGAAAAGGATGACAGAATTGATGATGACACTTTCAACAGGATTATCTGGCATGCCGAAAAAGGTTACGACACGCCTTATCCGGATTTAGCTAACAGAAAATAAAAACACGAATTAACAGCAGTTCTCTACTCCGCCTTTGCCACCCATTGGATACAGTGTCCGCTCGCTTCCACCGGCCCTTTGAAAAGCAGGCAACCCCCGCAGGCGGCGCCCTCTGTCGGAGGGATGTACAAACCACAGTTGCTGCAGTCACTTCCCGGCACTTCAGACTTTTCCACGTATCCCAGTTTCTTTCTTTTATCCAGCTCTTCTGCACTCACTCCCGTATAGTCATTACAAGACTCTACCGAAATAGTATCTCCGCCTCTCTCGCTTACCGGTGAATCCTGCTTTTTATCACCGCTTTCGCAGCTATTCATTAACAATATGCCTCCTAAAAGTGCTACGCTTGTACCCGCAAAATGGCTGATAAATTTTCTCCTCGTAGAATTTTCATTCGCTTTCATTGCTATAGATTTTATTTTTCAGCTATGCTGCTATAAAATGTCTTCAGTTCCTCCAGCGCTTTCGCACTCTCCTTACCGGCTTCTTCAATAATTGCCTTCAATTTTCCTTTGGTTTCATTTCCTGCATCCTTTATATTCTGAAGTCCTTTACTGAGTCCTTTTACGATTGCAGACTGCCATCCATCCTGTGACGCTTTGGAGGCCAGGTCTATCATCTTTCTCACCTGCGTTTTATTATTACGCGCCCCGATAATCTCCGACAACTCATTCAGGAAGTCCGTCTTCCAGTCTTCACCCTTACCGGAAAATCCTGATTTTTCCAAAGCATCCAACAGCTCGGGAGAAGAGCCTGTTTCCGTACTGAGTACCGCTACCCTGAACCATCTACTCGCACCATGCTGAAGAAGTACTTTAGTAAGAGAAGGAATAATATTTTTGTTATTAAAGTTTCCCAGGCTCAGTGTAGCCTGGTAGGCCACACGCAGGGAAGGGTCTTCTGTTAATGATACAAGCGCATCAAAACAGGCAGGGAAGCCCTCAGCCAATATCGCAGCATTTTCTCTTATACCCCATTCAGGATCTTTTAAAGCGGCTCCGACGATATTTGCATCCAGGGCATCCAGTCCTTCCAGCACGAACAAGGCCCGGACACGAACACGCGGATCTTCATGCTCAGCAAATAACTTTTTAACCTGGGGGATTACCGATTTGTCGTGTCTTTCCAACAACAATCTTTGGGCGGTTATCCGCCACCACTGATTTTTATGGGTAAGCGTCTGCACCAGTTGTTCTGAGCTTGCATTACCCAAATCCGGCTTCACCCACTTTGACCGGTCGCTGTCTTTATACACTATCCTGTAAATACGACCCATCGCATTCCCTGCATTGAAATCCATATCCTCCTGAAGATCTAAAGGAATGGAAAGCGGCGTTTCAATATGCTGGCGATACATGTCAATCACGTATAAATTTCCATCGGGCCCAACAGAGAAGTTTGCCGGTCTAAACCAACTGTCGGTGGAAGCCATAAACTCCTTGTCTTTTTCCTGCTCACCCCGCTTCGCTACAAAAAACGGTGCATCAGGCGATTCGGTGAGGATATCCCTGTGAACCAAATTGCCCGCAACATCGGTAGTAAAAATATTACCATAGTATTCCGCGGGATAAGCATCCCCGCCATAAAATGTTCCCCCCGAAGCCCCGGTAAATTTATCCCTGGCGTATTCAACCCTGTCCAGTTTCTTTTCCTGGTACTCCTTATTACGACGATCTGTTCGCACCTGCCTCCAATAGGGCGTTTCCGACTTCTGAAACATATCCAGCTCATGATCAGAAATATTAGTGACAGCCGTTTTTAGATTATTAGGGAGGTAAGGATTTCTGTCGAGGTATCGTTTGGCAGTTACCACCTGCCTGATATGTAAGGTATTGTTCGTAAAGAACCGATGTCCATAGTCGTCTATTGCCAGTCCAAACTGACCCGGCCCGGTCGTCGCCTCAAACAGATCGCGATCCAGACGAAACCGAAAGTCCGAACCCTGCATTTTCACTTTGGGTGAATCGGGTTTCCGGGTATAACTTACTTCACCGGCCTGCCCGGTATTATTTGCATAAATCCAGTTATCTATACCGAAACTAAGATTGGTAATTTGCGCTTCCTCATTTCCTGTAAAAAATCCGGTAAAGAGAATTTCTTTCTGATCTGCCCGGCCATCCCCGTCGGTATCTTTATAATACATAATATGGGGTGCTGCTGAAATCAATAGCCCTCCTTTCCAGGGAAGAATGCTGGTAGCCTCTTTCAGGCTGTCGGCAAAAACTATAGCCGTGTCTGCGCGTCCGTCCTGATTCAAATCTTTCAACATCAATATCTTGTCTCGACCTTTTACGGAGTCAGGTTTATAAGCATCCAGCATCGCTACCACATACGCATTTCCTTCCTCATCAAACTGCATGGTTACCGGGTCAATTACCAATGGTTCAGTCGCAAATATTTCTGCGTGAAAATCTTCCGCAAACTGAAAAGTCTTCATGGATTCTTCCGCAGTAAGCGGGCCGGGATATTTCGGAGGTTGTCCACACGAAACTATCAATAGAGCTATGGAACTGACAATGGCTACAAAGGAGTATTTCTTTCCGGAGTGCATACAAAAATTCGGCATTGTATTATAGTTTAAACATTTTTTTTGCATTCTCATAAAGGAGTTTTCTTTCGATTTGTTTGGTATTGGAACACCTTCTGATGGCAGCGATGTCATCTGCACCGGAGCAGTTCCCTGATGCTACCGTTCCTTCTATATCAGCGCAGTCACTGCCATACACTAATTTGTCCTGATGCTTCTCCAGGAACCATTTTGCATGCTCTTCATCCCGCGTAAGCGCATTCAATCCGGAGCCTGCAGACAGGTCGCCATACATGTTTGGATAATCACTGAGATAGCGGTCAGTCAGTCCACCGTGGGTAATTTTACCTTTGGGATACAATACCGTTTGATCCAGATGATCTTTATCAACATTAGCCCACCATGTTTGGGCATGCCCGATAAATGTCACCCGGGGGTATCGTTCTAAGATTTTATAAAAACGGTCGTAACCGTAATTATACATCCCATGTTGCCAGTGCATCAATACCGGAACATTATATTCCTGTGCCAGTTGGTATATCTTATGCATCTCCGGCGAGTCGCAATCTACACCAAATTTCAATTCGCCGATAATAATTGCTCCTAATTTGAGATATTTTTCCAGTTCATAGATGGCGTCCGGCGCATCGGGAACCGCGCAGGCTCCGAACTTATAATTTTTCTTATGCTCTTTCGCAAAAAGATACGTTTCGGCATTCCCTCCCACCTGCGCCTGCAGTCCGTTAGAAACACCCTGGTGAGTAGAAGCGGAATTAACCGGTCGTCCCGCCGGCAGTAAAATCGTAGTTGTAGCGCCCATTGCTTCCTGGTGCGCAATCATCTGCTCATCCGTTCTGGCATGATAATGAATATGCTGGTGGATGTCAATAATGGGTTCTTTCTTTTTTTCGGGTTCTTCTGCCTTCAATCCAACAGGTAATACGCCCGCCAATGCGGCGATACCCGTCTTTACCAGGAATTCTCTTCTCGAATGGCTACAATTTGCGCTGTTCATTATGCTGAATATATATGCTGATATAAAACATTGTTTCCTACTATCGGGTTTACAATATGCCTGCCCTTTAAAGCCCTTTTATTCTCACCAGTCTTCGGGCAGATATAACGACCACACATCATTAACCAGCGGCGGCGTCATTCCTCCCGCTACCCATATTTTATCTTTGAACACAAAAGCAGAAGCTTCATGACGTTCTTTCCATACAGGTAATCCATCATATTGCTCCCAGGTCTTCCCATCTTTCGAATACCAGACATCAGACCAGTTTTTATACGGATTATTCGACCATCCCCCCATAACCCACATCCGGTTGCGATAGACCACGCTTGAAAACCAAATCCGCTCATGCCATGGAGCGTCCGCTATTTTTGTCCAGTGAACGCCATCCTCAGAGCTCCACCCATCATGAAAAGCAAAATACTCCGGTACATAATTACCTCCCCCAAAGATGTAAATCCTATCATTCAAAACAACAGCCTGATGATAGGCCCGGGGTGGCCAACCCGCATCTGCCGTCGCCAGTTTCCAGTCTTTTCCATTGCTGCTATACCACACATCATTTTTAAGACTCTTGTTATCTCCAAAATAATAATTTTCCGTACCCCCCATCAACCACAGTTTTCCCTTGAACACAACTACGGCTGCTGCCACCCTGGGTGACCAGCCTGCCGAGTTGTTAACCTCCCTCCACTGTATTCCATCTTTTGACGACCACACCTGATTACTGGCAGAGTGACCTTCCAACCTGCCTTTATACCACCCACCCATCATCCACATCTTATTCTTAAAAGTGACCGACATGGGCAAGTCACTATGTAGCCACGGCGCTGACTGATTGACCAACTTCCAATCTTTGCCATCTTCGGAACTCCATACATCCCTCGGTGGCGCTTCAAAAGAATTGAACCACCCACCCATCATCCACATCTTGTTTCTGAAAACCACTTCTCCCTGAGAGTCTCTGGGCTGCCAGGCTGCATGTTCCTTCTCGAGAGTCCACCCAACTTTCTTTGACTGCCCAAAGGCTATGGCCTGGTTTAACCCGATAAGCGTCGCTGTTATGATCAAGAATCTATTCATGATAAGAAGTCTCACTTAATACCTCAATCCCCTATAATCGTTCCGTAAATTACCTTTTCTATAAACGGTTTTTTACCAGTATTTTGAAAATCTCGTCTCTCCAAAGCTGATAGGTAGCATCGGTGTAGTGAATTCCATCTGCAATAGCATACTTTTCCAGGAGAAATTTTCCGTCGCTAATCATGGGATTCAGATTAATTAACCGAACCTTTTTTTTCTTCGCCAGTGCTTTGATGGCCTTGTTTAATTCTTTGATGCGCTGATTAAACTCTGCGGGCTGGTGCCATTTATAATAATCCGTAAGATAAGTAACCATATTGAGCACAGGGATGATACCCTCGCTCCTCAGGGTGTCTATTATGATACCCAGGTTTCTGATAATCGTATCCTGTGCGATTTGCCGGCCCAGATCATTGACGCCGCCTTCTATGAAACAAATGCGCGGTTTCAGGTAAAAAACATCTTGTATCCTGTTGATAAACCCCTCCGTTATATCGCTGCCTATGCCTCTGTTTGAAACATCGGTACGTCCGGTAATTTTTTCCCAATCGCCCCGTTCCGTTAGAGAATTACCGAGAAATACAATATCCTTTTGCCCTCTGTTTAAAGAGAAGAATTCCATCCTTTCCAAATACTTATAATTACTAAGAAAGGAGTATCCATAAATCGGCCTAAAATGATAATTCAATACACTGTCTATAAAACGATACGCCTGCCATCTCGCGCCAAAGGGAAAATCGTGCTTGCTATCTGGGTATACCGCTTTCAGGTTTTGAGATGCTTCTAACAATTCATAAATTTTAGCGATACTATCCATGCCTTTTTTTACTCCGCTGTTATTGAAGTTGGCATCATTAACCGGCGAACTGGAAAAGAAAGCTCTTGGGGCAATAGCGGCTATTATTTCGTCAAACTCAACCGGAAGTTTATCAGGGTCAAGATCATATTTTTCCTTAATCCGGGGCATATATCTTTCCTGAGCCCATGCCCATAACTTGCCGCCATATTTGCGCATCGCCGCAGAATCTCCGTTAAAATAATCATGAAATAACGTCCAGCCGCAACTGGAGACGACTACTTTTAACCGTTCATCAAAAGCTCCGGTAAAAATGGCATTATGCCCTCCCAGAGAATGACCAATGACGCCAATTTTATCAGAGTCTACATCAGCTCTTTCCTGAAGCAAATCCACACAGCGTATATTGTTAAAAATAGCTTTCATGGTTCCGGATTCGTAACGATCGGTTCTAAAATCATAATCTTTCGCATCTCCAAAACCCGGATAGTCCGGCGCGATTACCACATATCCTCTTTCGGCCAGTTCTTTAGCGTAGCCAAGATTGATATTACGTCCCTGAGCGTCCACGCTTCTTTTTCCAATAGGGTCCGTTTCATGAAGAGCAAGCATAGCAGGGCGTTTCTCCTGCATATTCTTTCGATGAGGTACATAAAGGAATGCTGTTACCGGCTCATCCTTTGCGGCAGTAAAGCTGATTGTAAAGCGGGTATAACCTATGCCGGCGACGCTATCCAGATACCGAATCTCAAGGGGAGGCAGGTTATCCCTCGCAGGTAAATCGCCCATTATCAACTCCATTCCTTTCAGAATCTGAGCGCGCTTTAACTGCCATTCGGCAATCGTGCGAACAGGCCTTTCGTTTCCCGAAGCATCCTTATAAGTCAGCAAATTTCCGTTTTCCTGACTCCATAAAACACTTCCCCAGCTTATTAAAATGGCTAAAAACAACAATCGCTTTATATTCATTATAATTGTCTATTATTTTACCGGAATCAGTAACACTCTCCTCAGATCAAACATGGGGCCTTTTTCCCGGGGAGCTCCTGACTTCAGAACCATTGTTTCTTTACCCTGCTTCAAACGGAGTGTGCCAATTTTCTTCGTCCTATAGGTAAACCACGACCCGGTTTTTTCAACTTTAGCTTTCAATTTTCTATTGGCCGTCCCAAACTCTATTGACTTGCCTGCTGCATCATCGGACACTGACCATTCTACGTAAACGTCATATTTTCCACTACTGGCGATATCAACATCCCAAATAGACTGATCCGTAGTATTAAACCAGCCAAAAGCCTTCCACTCCGACATATACTTTATTTGATCACCTTTGGTAGATGCCAGCCAGGATACCAAATCATAAGAGCCATCCGGTTGCTGCCGGATGACAGCGGGTTGGTTGGTTTTTGCACGGTCTTCCGCGAAAACAGCAGGCATCATTTCGGAAGCAGCTCCCAAAATGACGTTCTCTACTTCCGGTGCAAAAGGAACCGGCCGGTTATACCAATACATGTTTGTTTCTGCTTCATAACCTCCTTCACGCAAAATACGACGTGATGGTATGTAGCAGGGTACGTCATTAGAATAAGCATTTATCCATAATTGCTCAGCCCCATATTCATCTTTTAGCATGGTTGAATAATCTACCACCACTTCACCTGCCAGATTAACCATGGCCATTTTGTTATCGAAATTCCAAACCTGCATCGGATAATCAAGGGTTGGAGAAATCACTTCACCCCGCTGTACTCGTTCAAGAGCCAGTCTTGCATTATAACCCTTAATGGTTTTATCTTTTATCAGATCCATCCATCCTTCTGCATCAGGAATTCTTGAAAACGGTAGTTTAACCCATCTCATCACCCCAACCGGTGGGGTATTCAGGGCCTGTAGAGGAGCAGTAAGAAGTTTATCTACATTGTCTGCTATTTCTTTACCGTGCTGTTGCATATTTTCAATTGTACCTCTCGGTGAAGGATTCGCGTCACCCGCGCAACCCAGCGCAATTAATGCTACCGTACCCGGATGTCTTTTCTCAATTAACTGATGTGCTTCTGTGATCCAGTCGCCGTGGATCTTGTGCATGTCACCTCCAAGCGTTGTACCATGGCAGGCATAGTTCACAAACACTCCTCTTAATGAACCATCTGTGTTGGACACTTTGAGGATGGGCAGGGCCACATCCACGGGCCCCCCTTTTGTACGACGATTCGCGGCAAACAAAGCCTGCCCCTGTCCCCAGGCTATATACGCCGGCTTGCGATTATTTAATGCAGCTACCGCCACATCCTTCAACTTTTGGGTAAGCTCGCGAGTGTACTCACTGATATGCTCAAGTTGGCTCAACTCCAGCAAAGAATCCGTGAAATGTCCACCCTCCCTGTACTGTAGGATATTAATCAGGTTGCCAATTTCCGGGCCGCCATGAGTATGTGAAGCAAATATAGAAATCTGTGCAGGGTTGATTTCCTTTTCTTTACCCAAATATTCTACTACGTCATTGGTGATATTCCAGGTGATCCCCACCAGGTCAACGGTGATCATCACAGAAGGATGCTGCGCATCACTACCCAGCGCAAGCGCCTTTGCTGACAATGGTTGTAATACGCTATCTGCTTCCGTACTGAGCCGCGCGGCATAACCCGCCATACGAATCGGGAAACGGGGAGTGATGTCAACACTCGCAAAACCAGCCTCTATCAAAACGGGAGCATCCGGCTTAACCTGAGAGAACGAAAATTTCGAAGGGAAAAACATGACGATTAATAGAAGACCAATAGACAGCCTGTCCCTGACCTTCACTCCTGAAGTATTCGCAAATTCTCTTTTCATTATATTTCGGTTTTCGTAATTATCATATTCTTTCT
>JACFNM010000484.1 GCA_019454915.1 Chitinophagaceae bacterium | reverse complement strand
TTACTTCCTTTCCTTTAGGCAGGTTGTTGTACCAGAGTTGTAATTTTTCAATCTTATCAAAATCAATGGTATGACGGTAGGAATCATATACATAAAAATGAGAATCATCGGGCCATATATAGTCGCTTATCGCTGAAGACTCTATTTCAACAAGCTCAAAATATTTCCATCCTGTAAAATCTATTTTCACAAACCGGTCTCCATGCGCCCCATGAGAAATGTTGACCGGACTTCGGAGACTGAGATTGAGCAGTTGTCCATTCCCGTCACCTTTGATCCATACTCCCAAACCTCTATTATTCTTCAGCGATAAAAGCGGCTCGTATTGTTTTTCCGCATTGATATATGCGGCATCGGAAGGGGTTGAGCCTGAATTGACAGCAACAAACGCTGCTGCTTTCTCTTTGTTAAGCGTTTCCTCATCAGCGGAAACTATTTTTGCTGAAACGCCGTCAGCGGTGTTTTCAAAAGTAAAGTCCTGTTTTTCCGAAAAGTCTGTCAGCACAATGGCTGAAGGATCATTATAAGACTTAACAGACATCAGAGGTTCAATTCTGAGTTTCAGAGGCTGACTTTCAAAACCGTTGTGGAACATCCATTTCTTTGAGTCCTGCCCGGACCCCGACACTTTATGTTTCTTGTAGCTCCTTGGCTTAAATGTCCATCCGCCCTGCCCATCTGGGATTAAAGTAAATTCTTTTCCCGGCTGCCGAAGCTGTTGTAAGACGTTTCCATCAAAGTATTTTTGATGCCTTAGCATCTCGTATTGACGGATGATATCAGCAGCCTGCTTAAACAGGGGTTTATCTTCCAATGTCTTTTTGTCAACCCCGCCCAACTGTGAATAACCTGCATTGTTAGAAAGCATTTTTACGGCGAGGTATTCCACGTCGTCAGAAAAAGTAGGCTCAATCTGCGGAGGGTCCCAGGTTTGATTTCCCCACCAGCCCAGGTGAAGCGGCAGCATCGTTTGGCTGCCGTTAACGGCAGCATACTTATCAATTTGTGGTGTATTACCTCTCCAGAGACCGTGCTCCCATTCATTTGACCTTATCTTATCGGGTAAAAAAAGGCTTGGATTTTTGATGGAAGCGAGGTGAATATCAATAAAGCGTTTATACCCTCGTACAGGCCTATCCCATGCCTGATACCTCGATCGATAGTGCCACCAGAGGTGCGCCATAGAGCTCATTTCCATTCCCACACTTTTCTTTAAATGTTTTGCTATCTCAAATATGAATTGGGTACCATAGTACCAAAAATTCTCCTCTCCTCCGAGCACTGCGCTGCCGTCTATCGCGTCTAAGTAAATACCATCGAAATTGCAGTGATTAACAATATCGGCATGCTTTTTAGCTATTTCGCGGAACAGTTGAGAATTGGGATTAGGTACAAATCTTCCGAAGCGTTCACTAAGATGATATGCGTTGATTCCTGCTTCGTGAGCAGTTATATGGGTTCCATTTGCTCCTCTTTTCAGCCCTTTGAACTTGAAAGGAGCTGATCTCGTAACCTCGCTAAATTCAATGAGCTCGTTGCCAATCCTTAGCGTCACGCTGTTCTCGGTATGGAAACCGGTGATAGTGGATATATGCGCGGTTGATTCATTAACCGTGATCTCATCAGATGTAGCTGTCAACGGGTGAGCAAGGGTGAAGGTTTCTACATAACCCAAATCTTTATGAGGAACTGGTGTAACGTACCTGGTTGTTTTATCAATAAAAAAAGCATAGGTGTGGAAAATATGGGATATCCCGTTCTGGTGCAGCTTTGCATTAATTCTTTTGAAAGCATCCCAGCCATCCGGCCATTTTTGAAGATTAAGCTCAAGTGTTCCGAAATCAAAAAAGCCACCGCCTCCGTGGCTGTCTATCTGGTTAAATCCGAGCGCTTTGCAGGTTGCAATCCATTCATCCACCGTTTGATCCGTGAGTGTGCCGAAATTCATCAGGTACGATCCATAGCCCTCCTTGCTTTTCTGCGCCCATGCCCCTCCCTGATCGGAGAAGGGAATATCTTTGGCTTTGGCAATCACGTTCCGGATAGTGGGGAGTATGTCTTTTTGAGGCACTCCAAGAACAGCGACTGTTGCTCCTTTTATACCAAACCTTTTGTAACAGGCAGCCCACAAATGACGCTGCAGTGCGGGAAGCAGGCGTACATGCGTATACAAATTAAGGGAAAGCGCGCAGGTTGCAAAAGGCTCATAAGGCATTGCCTCCATCTTCAGCGGAATATTCAGGAATACCAACGATTCGGGATCTCCTGTAATATCGGCTACACTAAAAACCAAATGATCCCCATTTGTTTGAATTTGAATTTTTGCCGTTATCTTTCCTCCAAAGTCAAGCGTCAATAGATTCTTCTCTTGCGTTACCGATCGAACATCTAACACTTTTCCGTTAAGAACCGCTGTAGCACAGTAAGAAGATGTGTCGGAATAGAGATAATCAGTTCCGGAGGCTTTATCCCTGAAATGGAGATTTTTTCCTTTGTTTGAAATCTCATAAGAGAAGTAGTTGTTTTGAAGGATAATTTGGGCTTTTGCCGATAAGGTGTGAAACAGAATGATCAAAGCAAGTCCTGCGTGGAGCATCACGCTCTTATTTGGCAACTCACAAAAACTTCTAAACGTCATAGTATGCTGTCTTTGCAATGATGAAATAGTCCGGAAGACACCCAGCCACCTATTCTCTTACGATAGTCCTGATAA
>JACFNM010000483.1 GCA_019454915.1 Chitinophagaceae bacterium | reverse complement strand
CTCTTGCCGATAAAGTGTGGAACAAAATGATCAAAGAAAGTCCTGCCCGGAGCATCACGCTCTTATTTGCCAGCTTATGAAAACTTCTAAACGTCATAGTATGCTGTCTTTGCAATCATGAAATGGGCCGGAAGACATCCGGTCACCTATTCTCTTACGATAGTCCTGATAATTCTACAGATGTTGAATATCCCCGGTTCTTGAATCTATGGTATTGAACGCCCGCTCTCTTTAGCTTCCGGGAAGAGTTTATTTCTCGCTACTGAACGCTCCCCTTCATCCTCGCAAAATAAAATCCCCATCCATGTCTTAACTGGTCAACTTTCACCAATACACTATTCTCTCCCTTATTTAATCTGGCGGTAAAAAAATGTTGATTCGGCCCTAAAGCAGCTTTGTCGTAATCATAGACCATCTTCCCATTTAACCAAATTCGTATACCATCATTGTTGCCGACGCCAAACTTCGCGGTCTCCGATTCAGAACTATGTATAATCGCCCTCGCGTATGCTACGGTATACTCCGAATAACCAAAGGCCTTATTAAAATCAACATAACCCGTTGTTAAGTCCCCATATTTCTTCCAGCTCACGTTCTTACCGTCCTTTCCGGTATACACCTTCGAAGTGTCAAATTCCAGTTCAGGGACGTAAGCCACGGACATCGCTTTATTATCCGTATTGTCAAAGGGACCTATCACCCACCACTGATTATAAAATTCCGTTTCGGAGGCAGCCCTCACTCTGTCAATGAATTTTCCAATTTTCCCAAAGTCGTTCTGAAAAGCGCCGGTCTCTACAATATGATGTTTATCCACCATCGCCGTAAAACGGGCTAAGTAGTCCGGCAATTCTTCCGTTTTGACGTACAGCGTTCCACCCTGGGAAAATGAATTCAGCTTCAACCACAATATGGGCAAATGCGCTAACTCCACCCGATCCAATAAAGCGGCATCCTCACCGGCAGCTACACGGGCGCTATCAAACAGGCTGTCAGCTTTTGCAATCGTAGCCGGCGACAAATAATTGACCTCAAAAGGCTCTGCCCACATACTCAGGTGGGTGGCGGAATCTATCTGACCATGCAAAAGGCGTATATAGTCCGCAATATAGGGCGCAGCCGGCCCATACACATTAGTTACACATCAATCAATTGCTGTGCATTCTGGCTGGGGTTCCACATCAGTTGCGCCAACACCCACGAGCGCAATTCCCCAAACTCTCCTCCCCCCATCGCATCTCCTTCATTAAACAATCCTTTTACACCATTGTCTGCATAAAACTTCACATCCTGACTAAATGAACCAAAATTGGGAAAGGGCATCAGGTAGTTCCTGAAATCGGTTAAGTAATCCCAAATCGTTAAGCGGCCTCCCGCTATTTTTTCCCATTCTTTCAGTTGATTATAAAACGGACGATTGACTTCACAAACCGCTATAGGATGTGAAGAACAATATTGATAATGACAAAGGCGGATCATTACATTTTCGCGGGGGCGTACATTTTTAGGGGGATCTACCGAATAATCATAAGCCAGTGTCTGCAATTTCACTTCCGGATAATCCTGGTGTATTGCATCGGCAATCCGGTTTACAAAAGTTATTATACTACCCGAAGGGCTTCCTTCTTTTTCATCAATCGCACGGCAGTTCACGCAGGTACAATAATTACCATAATCATTCTGATCGATGGAAAAAACATTGGCTTCGGGTTGTTCCCTGATCCAATCATAGACGGTTGCCGTTGCAATTTTTACCACATCCGGATTCGTTAAACAAAGCTGGGCTTTCTCACCTAACCGTTTACCATTCACTTCGGAAAAGTACTCCGGATAGGATCGGAAATATTTTTCCGGCGAAACCAACTGATAAAAAGTATGCACAAAGGGATAGGTGATATAACTTCCGCCCAAAGCGTTTCCTACCCGCATACCATTTACCCGGTTGTGCAGCACCCAGGATGTATCCAGCATTTCACGCCAGTTCATGTTCCGGTATTCCAGGGCGGGCTTTTGCCTGTCTTCCCGCTGAGGCAGCGGTATAGAAGATAGAGATGGAATTTTAGTAACCGCTTTGGTGTACCAGCGGCATCCGAGATGATCGGAAAGGAAGCCCATCACACCATAAAGCGTACCGCGACTTCCCCCGCCGGCAATCAGCAAATGATCCTTATCACCACGGATAATGTATTCTTCATTTTCAAATTCATCCGGCTTCAGATCCTTCAATACATTCGCGGGCACTCCCTTAAAGCCAACGTAAATCAGCTTTTCCTGCTCATCGGCTTTTTCAATAATCGCTAACTTACTGTTGCTGATTTTCTCTATATAATGCTGCAGTTCTTCGGCGGCATATTTTTCTGAAGGCAATGCCTCCTCCGATACCACTATCTTATAATCACTATGGCCGTCAGTTACCAGATTATCCGGCGAGGAGCAGGCGGAAAAGATAGCGAGGCACGAAAGAATTCCTGTAAGTAAACGTATCATGATAAGAGTTATTTATGAAAAAGTTCGGTGATTACTTCGCCCACACTACCGCTCGGCATTTGAATATCCAGCATGGCAGCAAGCGTAGGCGCTATATCGGTCATCGAAACGGTTCGATGCGTCTTACCGGGAGCAATGCCATGCCCCATCCACACCAGAGGGATATGGGCATCAAAAGGATTCCAGTTGCCGTGTTCTGCGCCCTTTTCAGAACCCGGCTTCCATCC
>JACFNM010000482.1:1056-2715 GCA_019454915.1 Chitinophagaceae bacterium | reverse complement strand
AAGGAGGTATTTTGGTCATTTCTGAAGGAGTATTCGGGATGGCAGGCGACCAGGGGAAGTTAAGAGAAATTACCGCTCTCAAGAGTAAATATAATTTTCGCCTCCTCGTGGATGATGCGCACGGATTTGGCACTTTGGGTAAAACCGGTGCAGGAGCGGGTGAAGAACAAGGCGTACAAGACCAGATAGACCTCTACTTTTCTACGTTTGCCAAATCAATGGCTTCTATAGGCGCCTTTGTTGCAGGTGATAAAGCTATCATTGACTATATACGCTACAACATCCGTAGCCAGATTTTTGCCAAGAGCCTGCCGATGCCCCTGGTCATCGGAAACCTGAAACGGCTGGCGCTTTTGCGTTCGCATCCTGAATACAAAGAACGACTGTGGAAAAATGCTCTGGCACTGCAAAAAGGATTAAAAAATAAAGGTTTTGACATAGGCCATACCAACTCGGTAGTGACACCGGTGTATATGAAAGGCGGTGTGGAAGAAGCAACTGCAATGGTTAAGGATCTCCGTGAGAATTACGGTATTTTCTGCTCCATCGTGGTTTATCCTGTTATACCAAAAGGAGAAATCATCTACAGACTGATACCAACCGCCACCCATACGCAGGAAGATATCGAACAGACGCTGCACGCATTTGAGGAAACCAAGAAAAAACTGGATTCGGGTGAGTATAAGGTAGCAGAGATACCGGCTATGGCAGATGCTTAAATAAATAATAAAGCCATCAATGAGGCGATAATCCGGATTTTAGCCTCTTTTTGGTTGGTACAATTCATACAAAGATATGTTATTGCCTTTTTATCAGCCGCAACAACCGGCAGACGGGTGCATCATTCTTGCAGGCGATTTAGGCGCAACAAAGACCAATATCGCGCTTTATAGAATAGAAAACGGTGACTTTTACCTAATCAGAAAAAGCAAATTAAATTCCGGAGCATACGATAGCATAACGGGTCTGATAAAAGCTTTTATACAAGACGACACAACTCCTGATAAAATATGCTTTGGAGTGGCCGGCCCGGTGTTAAACGGGCATGTGAAATTATCGAACCTGAAATGGGAAATAGACCGGCAGGAGATAAATGCTTTATTCCCGGCAGCACGCACCTTTCTGATTAATGATCTTCAATCAACGGCCTACGGCCTGGCGCTACTTGATGAAAAGGATGTACACCTTACCCATAAGACAGATGTTCGCTCTTCTGGAAATGCGGCCGTGATAGCGCCCGGTACAGGGCTGGGTGAAGCGGGGATTTACTGGGACGGGACGTACTACTACCCCTTTGCGTCCGAAGGCGGTCACTGCGACTTTGCCGTCAGGAGCAAGTTTGATTATGAGTTATTCACGTTTCTTCAAAATGATTTTGGGCATGTAAGCTGGGAAAGACTGGTATGCGGAAACGGCATTATCAATATTTACCGGTTCCTGAGGGATATAAAAAAGATGGAAGAGCCGGAATGGCTTCGAAAAGAGATGGAAACAAAAGACAGGGCCGCTACCATCAGTAGTCATGCTGACAAAAATGAGCTCTGTAAAACAACCATGGACTGTTTTATCCGTTACCTGGCCTATGAATCAGCCAACCTTGTATTAAAATTTGCCGCTACAGGAGGGTTGTTTATAGGTGGGGGCATCGTACCGAAGATT
>JACFNM010000482.1:0-1023 GCA_019454915.1 Chitinophagaceae bacterium | reverse complement strand
GCGGAAGACTTAGCTTTCTCCTGGAAAAAGTGCCGGTGAGAATCATACTTAATGATAAAGCAGCCTTACTGGGCGCTAGCTATTATGCCGCCACGCATTAATGCTAAAATTTCCTTTCACCTTTCGGGCTAATCTTCTTCGAAACTTTTAATTGCGGGTATAATCAGCAGGGGGATGGTTGTTTGATAAGACATTCTTCTGGTGGCGCTGGGTTTGAATATCCGATCCCACAAACTACGCTGATAAGTGATCATGGTTAATACATCAATATCATTATTCCTGATGTATTCCTGCATCGTGTCTTCAAATTTATCGCCGGCCAGTTGGCAGGTAATCACCGACTCAGAATTAAATCGTTTTTTTAATATCTTTTCATAGTCCAGCATGTTCATCCCGTGCTCCATATATACCGATGGGTCTGCCTTGTCTTTGTCGGTGAAAATAGCGGCGTACAGGGTCGCTTCAAAAGCATTCGCCAGGTCAATGACCGGCTGAAGGACTGCTTGATCGTCTTCAAAAAAATTGGTAGCCAGCAGGATTTTCCGGGGAGGTTTCCAATCGTATTCATAGGGGATAACCATCACCGGCACGCTCGTTTTTCCCGTAAGCGCTGCGGTTTTACTACCCCATATTCTGTCTTTCAGGCCGTTTACACCAAAAGTACCCATCATAATCATGTCAATGCCCTTCTCTTCACATAACTCGAGGATGTTTTCATCCACATCCCCTTCACGAAGAAAAGTCCGAATCTCAAGAGATTCCGTTTCGGAAATGCTGGACTTCACCGCATCCAGTTTCGCCTGCACTTCTTCCAGTATGACCGAATGTTTTTCCTTGGCAATATCAACCCTTTCTATATACAGGTTATCGGTCCGGTCTACCACATGAAGAAGATTAATTTCGAGGGAACAAAGCTTTGCCGTTTGCACAGCAACATTGAGTGCATTCACTGCACAAGATGAGAAATCCGTAGGTACCAATATTTTTTTCATCATAAATTGAATTTTCGATTTAATTCATTCC